>NZ_DCRI01000109.1:0-62368 GCF_002324975.1 Acinetobacter sp. UBA1496
TACTTTTTGAAACACCACCATAAATTTAATTAAAAGCTTCAAAAATCTCAGTGATTTACTCGGAAATCAGAGCCTGTCTAGCCCGCGAAAATGGTAGTTTCCCTCCTACTTATTCTGTTACCGATAAGTACAGTACAACCGTACAATAATGCTAGTGATGCCCTAGGGGGCATGCTAATATGAATGAATTAACCGCTGTTAAAATAAACAATAGCGGCCTCTGCTTTTTGTTATACCTTCCCAGGTTCCAGGAGTGCTGTTGGAGATGAATGCTCCCCTACCTCAAGCCCCAATTAACTGGGTCGCTGTGTTTGCTCTGGTAGTTTTACCCATTGTAGCTGTTATCGCGATTCCGTTATATGCGTATCACCATGATTTTAGCCTTGCCGCTTGGATCAGTATGTTTGTTTTGCTCGGCGTTAGCAGCCTGGGGATTACAGCGGGCTATCATCGTCTTTGGGCACATCGTGCTTATGAAGCAACTTTACCTTTAAAAATCATTTTAATGATCATGGGTACCTTTGCGGTGCAGAACAGTATTCTGTACTGGGGTTCAGGTCACCGTACCCATCACCGTCATGTCGATGACGTGGAAAAAGACCCATATTCAATTAATAACGGCTTCTGGTATGCACACCTGGGCTGGATGCTGCGTGACTATCCTGCTGCAGAGCCAAACTATAAGAATGCACCAGACCTGCAAAACGACAAAGTCGTTATGTTCCAGCACAAATACTATGTGCCTCTAGTGATTGCAGTACATGCTGCGATTCTATTGCCAATTGGCTGGGCTGTAGGCGATGTTTGGGGTGTATTATTATTGGGTGGTCTGGTTCGTTTGATCCTGAGCCATCACGTGACCTTCTTCATCAACTCACTCTGCCATATGTGGGGTTCACGTCCTTATACGGATGAAAATACTGCACGTGATAACTTCTGGTTAGCGATTGCAACTTGGGGTGAGGGTTATCATAACTATCATCACATTTTCCAGTACGATTACCGTAATGGCGTGAAATGGTGGCAATATGACCCAACCAAATGGTTAATCTGGACTTGTTCTAAACTGTGCCTTGCGAAAAATTTACGGCGTATTCCAAGCTTTAATATTAAAAAAGCTGAACTGGCAATGAGGTTTAAATATGCCGAGCAGGATCTGGCGGTATATGGTCATAATGTCAATGAAGACATTATCAATGTGAAAAGTAAGATTGCTCAAGAATATGAAGCCTTTACTCAAACATTGAATGACTGGGCCAAACTTAAAGAACAGGAAATTCAGGTGAAAAAGGCTGCTGTGGCAGAAAAGATTCACCAGATGGATGACAAGCTTAAAGTTGAATTCCAACTGGTTGAACAGCGTCTTTCTCATCATCGTGAAACACTGAATCTGTTAGTGCGTAATTTGAAAAAAGCGCCTGTCTCTTAATAATATTTGAATTCTCAAAAAAGCTCCTGAAATCAGGGGCTTTTTTTTATTTCTGCCTGTCTTATCTATACTTCCCTTTTACAACAGTTTTAAACAGAGATCTTTGTTATATTGCTTTTATTGCCTAAATATTTTGACTGCTATGTATTTTAATTCTCGATATCAGACTCTCCCTCCTCGCCTTTACCATCATCAGCCTCCGCTACCTTTAAAAGGTGCTAAAGCAGGACATTTTAATGCTGCGCTTGCTGAGCATCTGCAATGGTCTGAGGAAGATAAAGCACAATGGGTCGAAATTTGTAGTGGTCAAAAAACCTTTGCCGAATTTGAACCTTTAGCCATGGTGTATGCCGGCCATCAGTTTGGACAATGGGCAGGACAACTGGGTGATGGGCGTGGTTTATTAATCGCTCAGATTCTGGATAAAGATCATCAGACCATTGACCTGCATTTAAAAGGTGCTGGTGCAACGCCTTATTCACGTATGGGAGATGGTCGTGCAGTCTTACGCTCGGTAATTCGGGAATATCTGGCCGGACACGCCTTAAATGCACTAGGTGTAGAATCCAGTAATGCTGTCGGCTTTACCTCTTCCGCTCAAGGCGTACAGCGTGAAAAACTGGAACCGGGCGCGATGCTATTACGGACGTCTGACTGTCATATCCGGTTTGGACATTTTGAATGGATCTATCAGTATCAGCCAGACTTGCTGCCTGTATTCACACAAAAATGTATGGAATGGCATTACCCACAATGTCTGCAAGCAGAACAGCCTATTCTGGCATTTGCTACTCAAGTCATTCAGCGTACTGCAGTCATGATCGCCAAATGGCAACTGGTTGGATTTGCACATGGTGTCATGAACACCGACAACCTGAATATTACTGGTTCAACGCTAGACTTTGGTCCCTATGGGTTTATGGAGCGTTTCCGTCCCAACTGGATTAATAACCACTCGGATTATCAGGGTCGTTATACTTATCAGCAGCAACCAAGCATTGGCCACTGGAACTTGTGGATGTGGCTGAATAACCTGATTCCATTATGTCCTGAAAACTATGATGAAGAACAATGGAAACAGGATCTGGCCCAATGTCTGGAACATTATGAACCGACCTTCCTGGAACATTATAAGCATGGCCTAAACCAGAAAATGGGCTTACCGAGTTTTCACAAAGACAGTTTTGACTGCGCTATGGCTTTTCTCAGAATCTTGCAAAGTGAGCAACTCGACTATACACAAAACTTTATTCGCCTGCAGAATCATGAATATGAAGCAATCAAGGATGAGTGTTTGGATCGCCGTCAGTTTGAAGCATTCCTGACTCAATATGAAGCGATCCGTGACCATCAGGATATTGAAGAATTAGATGCCGCCATGCAGCTCGTCAATCCACACTATATCGTGCGCAATCACATGGCACAGAAAGCAATTGAACTGGCTGAGCGGGATGACTTTTCCGAAGTCGATCGCCTGTTTAAATTATTGAGTCAGCCCTATTTAAAACAGCCAGATCTGGAACACCCTGAAGATCTAGGGCCATTACCGAGTGATGTACCTGAAGTCATGGTAAGTTGTTCATCTTAATTTATTCACAAGACGACCAAAAACTGTGGATAATTTAAGCATTATCCACAGTTTTATTTCAGCTTATTCACAACTTATGACCTTACATCAAATCTCAGCACAGATAGCGCTAAGTTTACCTGAAGTCACTGTGACTCAGTCTTTCGGTGAAGGTTGTGATGTATTCAAGGTGCTAGATAAAGTCTTTATGCTTCAGTTCTATCTTCAAGGCAAAGCTGTCATTAATTTAAAAGTAGTGCCTGATCATGGTGCTATGCTGAGAGATACTTATTCTTATATCCATGCGGGCTGGCATATGAATAAACGGCACTGGATTTCAGTGTATGAAGATAATGAACTGGATGAATCTCTGGTTGAGGACCTAGTACAGAATTCTTATGAATTAGTAATATCGAAATTAAAGAAAGTAGAAAAAGTACGAATTGAATTATTACGAACATTAGAAAAATAAGTGCAGATACCACCGATGACTAAGATCAAACCAATAACATTAAAGACAAAGCGTTTAATTCTTCGCTCCTACCACTGTGGTGATGAAATCAATTTATTTCAAAACTATTTTAGCGATCTAGCAGCATCAAAATATTTGCAAAGACATCCACATCGGAATCAAACTCAAACTCGACAAACTTTAGAAAACTGGGCGAGACAAAAGTGGGAAGACTCAGATCCTGAGTTTATGTGGATTATTGCAGATCATTTAACTCAGCAACCTATGGGTATTTTGATCTTTATACAAAGGCATGATATTGGAGAAATTCTCTTCGGGCTTGGAACTCCTTATCAAGGACAAGGTTTTATGTGTGAAGCGATGACTTCGGTAATCCAATTTCTAAAACAAAGCCAAAAACTGACGAAAATTGAAACCTTTTGCGCTACTGAACATTTAGCGTCAAGACAAGTATTAGAAAAAACAGGTTTTCATAAACAGCAACTGCTTCATGCTTGGACCATCTTTCCTTTATTGGGAAATGACCTTAAAGACTGTATTCAGTATATTCTGCCACTAAGATCAAAATAAACCTTAACTCATCTAAAAGCTTTAGATATTGCGACAATATGAAAAAAGCCCAATCATTTCTGGTCGGGCCTCTTCTGATTGGAGATTTTAGGCTTAAGCATTCCTTTTATTCAGAAACTTAAACACGCCAAACAACACCGCAATCCACACCGGCAACATCAACACTGACAACATAAAGCCTTGCGTCCACATGATGTATAAAATCATCAGCATAAAAGCTAAAACAAAATAGTTACTAAACGGCGCAAAGATCGCTGGGAATCTGGTTTGAATCCCCTTTCGTTTGATGGTTTGTCTAAATTTCAAATGAATCAAACTGATCATCATCCAGTTCAATACCGCAGCTGCTACCACAATATAAATCAGGTAACTCAACGCTTTTTCAGGCACAAAGTAATTCAGGATCACACAGCCAAAGATCAAAAATGCTGAGAACAATACCGCAGCCACAGGCACACCATGTTTATTTACGCTCTTAAATAATTGTGGTGCATTCCCTTGCTGAGCCAGCCCCATCAACATACGGCTATTGGCATACATGCCACTATTACAGACTGAAAGTGAAGCAGTTAAAATAATGAAATTCAGTAAATGTGCAGCCCATTCAATCCCCATCTGGCTGAAAATCATTACAAATGGACTATGATCTAAATCGCCTAAATTCAGCTGATTCCATGGTACAAGTGAAAGTAATACGGCAAGCGAGCAGATATAAAATAAAAATACCCGAATCACAGTTTGATTCACGGCACGTGGAATGTTCTTGTCAGGATTTTCGGTTTCTGCCGCTGCCATACTAATCAGCTCAATACCACCAAAAGCAAACATCATAAAGGCGAACATATAAAACAGCCCATCAAAGCCATTCGGAAAAAATCCACCATGAATCCATAAATTGCTGATCGAAGCGGTTGAAGTTGCATCAGCAGTGAGGAGTAAATATATGCCAAAGATAATCATTGCAATGATAGCTAAGACTTTAATCATCGATAGCCAGAATTCAGACTCACCATAAATTTTGACATTGGCCAGATTGGCAAGGGTTACCGCTAAAAAGAAAATGAGTACAGATACCCAAGCTGGAATATGTGGCCACCAGTAATTGATATATTTGCCAATGGCGGTCAGCTCTGTCATTGCGACCAGAATATATAAAATCCAGTAATTCCAGCCGGTTAAAAAGCCTAGAAATTTACCCCAGTATTTAAATGCAAAATAACTGAATGAACCAGCCACAGGCTCATGTACAATCATCTCGCCTAACTGGCGCATAATCAGGAATGCAATCAAACCACCAATCAAATAGCCCAGAATAATGGAAGGTCCTGCGGACTGAATAATCTGTGCAGACCCCAAGAATAATCCGGTTCCAATGGCCCCGCCCATAGCGATCAGCTGGATATGACGATTCTTCAAACGACGCTGTAGTTGCGGTGTTTCACTCTCCAAGACACGCTCTCATGATGAATAAAAAACCGAATTGTAGCGGGTATCCAACTGATCAACTAATACATAAATTTAAGTTATTAATTATTAAACTTTTATTTTTTCGTATCTATTAAGATGAAAAGAAATATAAATAATCGATTTCATAATAGATGCTAGTTAAAAGCTATTTTATATTTTAAAACTCCATACCTTGATAAATAGAAATGGCTCTTTTTTGATGAATTATTGCGTTACATTAAACGCCTCATGGTAGACCACTTCTCCATGTGGAATAGATCCATTAAATGCAATGACTTGAAAATATTCTGGTGGAACATCCTTGAGGTAAAGTTCTGAAAAAGCCTTAAACCCGAAACGACCATAATATTGAGGATCACCGAGCACTACACATCCTTCAGCACCCAAATTTTGCAAGCGATCTAAAACTGCCTGCATAAGTAGAGCTCCAATTCCCTGTCCTTGCTTTGCAGGTAATACCGAAATTGGGCCAAGACCGTACCAGCCAGTTTCACCTGAAGAGATACTAACAGGTGAAATAGCCACATGGCCTACCAGCTGATTATTTTCAAGTGCAACTAGAGAAATCGTTAACTGCCCATGCTTACGTAAAACATTGACAATAAATTGTTCAGTATGACTTGAATGGTCAGCATTTTGAAAAGCCGCTCGGGTCAATTCAGCAATGGCTGGAATATCTTCTAGCTGTTCATCCCGAATGATGATTTTCATTATTTTGGCTCTCTTATATTGATTATTTTCAGAAATAAAAAAAGCGAACAAATCAAGAAATCTATCCGCTTTTCTTTAACTAATTCGAATATTAGTCCTCAGGATATTCAAAACGATACCCTACACCATAAACAGCCTGAATCCATTCATGACGGTTTCCGGTTTCTGCCGCATCTGAAATTTTACGACGCAGGTTTTTGATATGACTATCAATCACACGGTCTGCCACGTCAAAACTGTCCGGATTGATATGATCTAGTAATTGTGCTCGTGAATACACTTGGCCGACATGCTCCAGGAACAGCTCCAGCAAACGGAATTCAGTCGGGGTCAAGTTCAAGGCTTTTTGCTGATACCAGATACGCTGTTGTGATTTATCCATACGGAATAAATCATTGCTTTCCGGCTCAGCTTTACGGCCTAAACGGCGTAATACGGCCTGTACACGGGCAACCAGTTCTTTTGGACTAAATGGCTTACAGATATAGTCATCCGCGCCCATATTCAGGCCCAGTACACGGTCAATTTCTTCAGTACGCGCAGTCACCATAATGATCGGCAAGTCTGACTGTTCACGCACTTTACGGCAAATGGTCAGACCATCCATACGCGGCACCATCAAGTCCAAGATCATCAGGCTCGGTTTACGCTGGGTAAAACTATTATATGCTTCTTGCCCATCATGAAACACGCTGACTTCAAAACCAGCAGCCTCTAGATAATCTCGCACCAACAGGGCAAGTTCGACTTCGTCTTCAACCAGCATGATATGTTTCATGAATATATTTTCCTTTATGGTTTCAATTGTTTAGGAAAACTTAGTTTGCATCGTAAACCACCTAATGGTGAATGTGCAAAGCTTAAGCTACCACCCATAGCCTGAGTAATTTTACAAGATAAGGCCAGACCTAAGCCTGTCCCACCGGTGGCACGAGTACGCGAATCATCGACACGATAGAAACGTTCACCAATGCGAGTCAGCTGCTCATCAGTCAGACCGAATGGACTGTCATCGACATATAAGGTCCATTCTTTCTCATTCTGTTCGGTATGAATGTGTACCTGGCCACCGGCTTCTGTATAACGAATACTGTTGCTGAGCAGGTTGGCTACGATCTGCTTGAAACGGTCCAGATCCAGATCAACTTCAGCACCTTCACCTTCAACAGTCACTTTCAGGTCAGCCTGTTCAAATTTAGGCTGAAAGTTCATTAATTCCTGCTGCACCACATCCCACGGATTAACAGTTGCATAATAAAACTGTAATTGCTGGGCATCCGCTTGTGCTAGAGCTGCCAGATCCTGAGTCAGTTTTTTCAGGCTGGTTACCTGTGCCAACATCGATGCAAAATGCTCTGGTGTCGGTTTACGGATTCCATCCTGCATCGCTTCAATCTGTGCCTGCAAGACTGCCAGCGGAGTTTTCAGCTCATGTGAAGTATCGGCCACCCATTGACGGCGTGAAGTTTCATGCTGATCCAGAATCACTGCCAGTTGATTCAGTTCATTAGACAGATCACCCAGCTCATCATTACGTTTCACTTTTACCTGATGCTGATAATTACCACGAGTCAATTCACGTGTTCCGTTCAACAAACGCTGAATCGGTTTTTTAAAATAAGTTGCCAGCAATAATGCAGCAATCAGACTGGCTAGAATACTTAAACCATAAACTAAAAATAGGTAACGTTTCTGATTACTAAAGAAATTAATACTTAAAGCATCATCTTGGTCTAAAACCGGTTTCAAACCCAAATAACCGACCACCTGATTTTCAACCATGATCGGACGATAGGAAATCTGCTCATCTGATGCTTCGCCTACTACAAAACGACGTTTGGCGTCATAGAGTGACAGGCGTGAACTCAGACCCAGACGGTCTGGCATCTGGATGAACTGCTTCTTGCCAGTAGGCTGCTGGACTGGCTGTTGACCGCCATTATTGTCTTTACGGTCAGTTCTAAACAGGTTCTGATTGGAGCTAAGTGGAAATCTTAAACCTTCAAAGGGCTGGAATTGTGATGGCAAGTTAGACGCCAGAATACGCAATTCTTCTTCATTGACTGAGCGCGGTGTCAGATTTGGCTCGACCATACTTGAAGGCGCTACAGTGGCTAAAGTTTGCTCCTGAAAGTAACGCTGCTGCAAGGCAATATCATACTGACGGCGCAACCACCAGCGCGATAAACGGTCATAATCATCCGGTGCAGCTTCACCTTCAATTTGCAGAATCTGCGCCTGAATGGCGTTACCCCAGTCTTCATATACCGTATAGACATCAGCCAGATTCTCGATCACATGATCCAGCTTCTGCATTTCTACATCCGCCACATAGCGGGTAAAGTTGCGCTGCATATTCAGATGCAATACGCCCAGACTCACCGTGGTAATTACCAGGGTGGTCAATAGAACAGTCAAAAACAGACGTAATGCAATCGGAATACGGCGAATCTTCAAAGTAAAAATCTCAGTTTTTCTTCTCTATATTCATTATTGTAGCGAACACAGACTTAAAAAACTCTCCATTGTTTCTTCATCTTTATTATTTAATCTTTACTCATCAAAAAGAATCAGCTCTTGAATGGGGTAAAAACATGAAAGCAATGACAAAAATCGCCTTAATCAGTGCCAGTGTTTTATCGATGGGTGCATTGACTGCCTGTCAATCTACGAGCAACGTGAATGAGCATAAAGATCATTCTCGCATGATGAAACATCATGAAGGTCAAAAACAGCATCGTCTCACTCCAGAGCAACGCGAACAGTTCAAAGCCGCTCGTGCAGAACGCATGCAATTGCATAAACAGATTCAACAGGCCTGTGACGGCAAAGCTGTAGGCAGTGCAGTCCAAATCAAGGCGGGTGATAAAACCATTGATGGTCAATGCAAAATTTCTTTCAAACCTGACCATAAAGGCATGAAAGCTCAACGTGGTGAATTCCGTGGCATGCGCGGTGAACACCGTCCGATGCGTGATGAATTCCGAGGTGATATGAACCGTGGAGAAGCATTAACGGATAGTCAACGTGCAGAAATGGTTAAACAGTATGATCAGCGTTTATCAGAACGTCAGGCTTTACAAACTGCGTTTGCCAACGCTTGTAAAGGTCAAACCCATGGCAAGGCAGTTCAAGTGAAAGCGGGTACTCAAACTATTGATGGTCAATGTATCGTGCACTTCCAGCCGAATGCACCCATCAAGATGACTAAAGCTGCATCTTGATCTTCCTCTACGATTCTTATTCCTTCAAATTCAGGCACCTTCGGGTGCCTTTTTTTATATCTGACTCCTCAGTCCTCTTTTGACCATTCATGTTCTGCTAATTCCTACAAAAGTCTTTGCAGTCAATATGTTTACTGTTCTGTGCAGATTAATCTTTGACTTTATAGTCACCAAGAAAGCCGCCTAAAAGCTTGTATGGCCGGGCAAGATGTTGCACGATTAGATTCATAGCAATACGTGTCACTGAAGGCACGTTTCAATTAATTTAGGATGATAACGCTGGTCTAAACCAGTATTGAGGAAACCGATATGCCACAATACAAAGCGCCCTTACGTGACATGCAATTCGTTCTACACGAATTATTAAATGCTGAAGAACATTACGCAAAACTTCCTGCGTTTCAAGAAAACGTAAGCCGTGAGTTGGTTGATCAGTACCTAGAAGCTGCAGCTGACTTCTGTGAAAATGAATTATCTCCTCTAAATCAAGTAGGCGACCGTGAAGGTTGTACCTGGAATGACGGCGTTGTAACAACACCGACTGGCTTTAAAGAAGCGTACCAAAAATACATCGAGCTAGGCTTCCCTTCTCTTTCTGCGGAAGAGCAATACGGCGGTCAAGGCTTACCAAATTCTTTAGGTATCACTATTTCTGAAATGGTGGGTACTGCGAACTGGGCTTGGGGTATGTACCCTGGTCTGTCTCATGGTGCAGTTCGTACTTTAGAACACCACGGTTCTCAAGAACAAAAAGACGCTTATCTGCCTAAACTGGTTTCAGGTGAATGGACAGGTACCATGTGTCTGACTGAATCTCATGCAGGTTCTGACCTCGGCATCATCCGTACTAAAGCTGAGCCACAAGCTGATGGTAGCTATGCAATCTCTGGCGAGAAAATCTTTATCTCTGCTGGTGAACATGACATGGCAGAGAACATCATCCACATCGTACTTGCTCGTTTGCCTGGCGCGCCTAAAGGTACTAAAGGTATTTCTCTGTTCATCGTACCAAAATTCAACCTGAATGCTGACGGTTCAATCGGCGAGCGTAATGGCGTACGTTGTGGTTCAATCGAACACAAAATGGGGATCCATGGTAACGCAACTTGTGTCATCAACTTCGATAACGCAAAAGGCTTCCTGATCGGTCCTGAAAACCGTGGTCTGAACTGCATGTTCACGTTCATGAACACTGCACGTATCGGTACTGCTGTACAAGGTCTGTCTGCATCTGAAGCGGCGTTCCAAGGCGCTTTAACTTATGCTAAAGACCGTCTGGCAATGCGCTCTCTTTCTGGTCCTAAGGCACCTGAAAAAGAAGCAGATCCAATTATCGTTCACCCAGCTGTACGTAACATGCTTTTAACTCAAAAAGCATTTGCTGAAGGTGGTCGTGCACTGGTTTACCTGTTGGCTCAATATGCTGATGTGGTTGAACAAGGTACTTCTGAAGAAGAACGCAAGTTCGCTGACAATATCCTGTCGCTATTAACTCCAATCGCAAAAGCATTCCTGACTGAAACTGGTTCAGAAGCTGCGAAACATGGTGTTCAAGTCTTCGGTGGTCACGGCTTTATCTCTGAGCACGGCATGGAACAAATCGTACGTGATACACGTATTGCCTGCCTGTACGAAGGTACCACTGAAATTCAAGCACTGGATCTGTTAGGCCGTAAAGTACTGGGTACTCAAGGTGCAATGTTGAAAGACTTCACCAAGATCATCCACAAATTTGCGGAAGCGAACAAAGACAATTCTGCAATGAAAGAATTTGTTGAACCGCTTGCGGCATTGAACAAAGAATGGGGCGACCTAACCATGCAGATTGGTATGCGTGCGATGCAAAACCCTGAAGAAGTGGGTGCAGCTGCAGTAGATTACCTGTACTTCTCTGGTTATGTAACACTGGCTTACCTGTGGGCTCGTATGGCACTGGTTGCTCAAGAGACTCTTGCTGCAGGTACCACTGATGCAGACTTCTACAATGCCAAATTGACGACTGCTCGTTTCTACTTCAAGAAAATCCTGCCACGTGTTCGTTCACACGTTGACGTGATTGCAACTGGTGTAGAACCGCTTATGTCTTTAGATGCTGAACATTTCGCATTCTAAGCTGATGCAGTTTTAAATGCATAATAAGAAAAAGGACGGTCATCTTCAGGCAGTCCTTTTTCTTTATAAAGAGTTACAGAATTAACCTTTAGTTGTCTAACATTCAGATTTTTAATGCTTTAGACTGAGCCAAAACAATCCAATTAAACAATAAAACAGGTGACATACTATGCCAATTTATAACGCGCCACTTGCTGACATGAAATTCATCCTGAATGATGTTTTCAATGCAGAACAGTTCTGGCAGGCGAATGAAAATCTTGCCCACTTGGATACTGCTACAGCAGAAGCCATTCTTGAAGAAATGGCAAAGTTTGCGCAAAACGTCATGCTTCCTCTGAACCGTACCGGCGATGAAGAAGGCGCAAAATATGAAAATGGCAATGTCACCACACCTGCTGGCTTTAAAGAAGCATTCAAACAATATGCTGAAGGCGGCTGGATCGGTCTGGGCGCCGATGCAGAATGGGGCGGCCAGGAAATGCCGAAAATGCTCACCGTACTTTCTGATGAAATGCTGTTTGCAACCAACCCATCTTTTATGCTCTACCCACTTCTTTCTGTGGGTGCAGGTATGGCTTTAAACAGCTATGCATCTCAAGAGCAAAAAGAAACCTATCTTCCTAAAATTTACTCTGGCGAATGGTCAGGCACCATGTGCTTAACTGAGCCACATGCCGGTACTGATCTGGGTATTATCAAAACCAAAGCTGAACGTAATGAAGATGGTACCTATAGCATTACCGGTACCAAAATCTTTATCACTGGTGGTGATCACGATCTTGCTGAAAATATCATTCACCTGGTACTGGCAAAAACACCTGATGCGCCTGCCGGCTCTCGTGGTATTTCCCTGTTCATCGTACCGAAGTTCCTGGTCAATGAAGACGGTTCAATTGGCGAACGTAACCCGGTAGGTCCAGGTTCAATCGAACACAAAATGGGGATCAAGGCATCTGCAACTTGCGTAATGAACTTTGACGGTGCCAAAGGTTATCTAGTTGGTAAAGAAAACGAAGGTCTGGCAGCCATGTTCGTGATGATGAACTACGAACGTCTGTCTATGGGCATCCAAGGTCTAGGCGCCTCAGAATTTGCTTATCAAAATGCTGCACAATACGCGACAGATCGTTTACAGGGTCGTAGTACACTTGGTGCTCAATCACCGGCTAAACCGGCAGACAGCATTTTAGTACATGGTGATGTACGTCGTATGTTGTTGAATGTTCGTGCGAATAACGAAGCATCTCGTGCTTTTGCGGTGTATGTCGGTCAGCAACTGGATATCACCAAGTTCTCGACTGATCCTGAAGCCGTGAAAAAAGCCAATGACCGTGTTGCGCTGTTGACACCAATTGCAAAAGCTTACCTGACGGATACTGCATTCCAGGCAACCCTAGATGCACAAATGGTCTTTGGTGGACATGGTTATATCCGTGAATGGGGTATGGAACAATGTATCCGTGACCTGCGTATCTCACAGATCTACGAAGGAACCAACGGCGTTCAGTCTCAAGATTTAATCGGCCGTAAAACCATTAAATGTGGCGGTGCGTACATCGGCGAATACATCGAAGAAATTCGCGACTTTGCGAACCAGTTGGATGCAGACCTGAACTTCATTAAAGATGCAACTTTAGATGCAGCTACTGAAGTCGAATCATTGACTCAGTTCGTACTTGAAGCTGCTGGCGAAAATGCAGAATTCCCGAATGCTGCAGCAGTCGATTACCTACATGCAGTAGGCCTATTGAGCTTCTCTTATATGTTTGCGCGCATTGCCAATGCAGCCAAAGACAAAGATGGCGATTTCTACCAAAACAAACTGGCACTGGCGCGTTACTTCACGCAACGCATCTTGCCTGAACTAGCACTGCGTATCACTAAAGTGAAAGCTGGTTGCGAAGTAGTGATGAATTTCTCTGAAGATTACTTCACGACTCAAGCTTAATCTTGATGTGAATCCATATAAAAAGCCCTGCATCTGCAGGGCTTTTTATACACTATACTTTTTCAATCAAGATCGTATCTGGTTGCGTCGTTATTTTAGGATGGAAATGCTTATTTACTATTTTAATTCCCCCTTGCGACTCTAGAGATTCACACAGTTCAAGTACCTTCTGCATCTCTTCAGCCTTGATCCCCGCGCCCAGGATTAATTTTTTTCCTGCTTCTAATTGACTAATTTTTGTTTGAATTTTGTCCAACATTTTTTTTCTCCTATTTATTCAATGTAGTTCTCATACAATATAACAAGTTAGTACAAAAAAGTGCAAAAGTTCAAATAATTTCACTTGTATTTTATTTTTCTCTTTTTGTGCATGATCTTTGCTAGTTCTTTCCTGTTCATATATTATTTCACATGAAAAATCTGGAGGAGAACATGAGTAAATCTGAGTCTAAAGTAAAAAGAATAGAAACTCTCCTCGACCGTTTTGGCAACCTTGCCGTTGAAAGTTTCCATTATCTTGCGCTGTTCATTATTGGCTGTATGGTGATCTGGTCCGCAGGTCATACCGTATTTGACATTTTAACCGTCAAACAGTTTGCCACCATTGACGATATTCTTTTGCTGTTTATCTATCTGGAACTTGGTGCCATGGTCGGCATCTATTTCAAGACCAATCATATGCCGGTTCGGTTCCTGATTTATATTGCAATTACTGCCCTGACCCGTTTACTGATTTCCGATATTCAACATACGCACAAAGCCAGCATGGATCAGGTCATTATTACCGGTTCGATTCTGATTCTGGCTTTTGCCATCCTAGTGGTTCGTTATGCATCCTGGACCTATCCATCCGTCATTCGCGACAAGCATAGCGAAAAGCCATTGCCAGAAGGTAAAACTCCACGACCTGAGGATGATGAGTTGGCATAGTCATAGAAAAGTCCCCCTTTGCAAAAGGTGAGAAGCACTGCTTCGCAAGAGGGTAATTAATCACCCCTCCTAACAAGAGAGGGAATTTCTTTTAACGATTATTCATCAATACATAACGTCCATTTTCATAAATCCAGTAACTTCCGCGTGGTGGTGCCGGTAATCCCAAACGCTGCCAGTCACTAATCACTGTATATCGCGAACTTTCAATGCGAGCCACATTTGGATCACCATTGACCCAGCTATAGCTATTAGAATTCTGGTAAATCGTGGTCGGTGCCTGATACTGGATATTGAACCCACTTTGGCTCTGGGCAGGAGGATAATATCCGCCATGGGATGGACGTTGCGGATAATAAGGCCGCTGCGAATGAGGGGGTTGTGGTGCATAATGAGGACGCGATGGAGGACGATGCTGGGGTTTAGAACGATCAACACCGGTATAGCCTACCCAGGCATTATCCGCCCAAGCGGGCACTGCAATACCAAACAGAAATGAAGCCAGCAGTGCACCTGAAGCTAATTTTTTCATAAGTGCGTCCTCCAAAGATTTCTGCCCATATTTTAACCAAAACCCATGCAGAAAATATGGATAAATCTCCTGCTGCTGCAAAGTTTTGTAATTGATTCCATGACTTTAATAGGCTTGCGTGATGAGCGCTGAAGTGCGTATGCTAATATCACTTTTTTAATGCTTTGAGTTGCATACTGTGTCTGATTTAAATTTCGATCGTTTATATGAATATTTTTGCAAGGTACCCAGTGTTCAAAAAGGACTGATTGATAGCTATGGCTCGGATGGGAAACAGGCCTGGTGGTTTAAATTTCAGATCAATGTCGATCATCCTTTAGCATGGCAAACTGTGCAGGAACTGGGTCATGTCCTGAACTATATTTCTAAAAATGAGCGCCTGCCGACTCAGTTTATTCCAGTTTCTCCACCGCCTTATATGAATGGTGTAGCCAAAGATTTCCTGTCTTGGGTGATCCAGTGCAATCACGCTGACTTTTCACCAGATGTAGTGTGCGACTGGCTAGAAGCACGTTTACCAAATCCGGTGGATGATGAATCTCAATGGAAAATCAAGACTGATATTTCTGAACTGGATGAGCTGACAGATAAAGAACTGGATCAACTGGTTCCGCCGAATCCAGAATCGAAAAGCTAATACTAGAAATCTCCCTAAATCCCTCTTTGATAAAGAGGGACTTTCCTCCCTTTTTAAAGGGAAGTCAGGAGGGATTTAAAATCAAAACGTCGACCAACCACTCCATTCCATAAAACGATAGAGCCAGTATTTCCAGAATGACTCTTCAGCATATTGAGCATAGTCCACGCTCATGGAACGGCCATTCAAATTAGACCAGGCCGTATTGAAATACTGCTGCGCATCGCTAAAGACTTCCGACTGAGGCTGACCCACCACACGCAAATTGGTTTCCAGATTATAATTTTTCAGATTACGTGCCGTGAAATTGGCGGAACCTAAAATCATTTCAGATTGCTGGGCACCGGATTTCATCAGAATTTTGTTGTGACATTGCTCGCCTTGAGTATTACACCAGCGTACCGGAATACCAGCTTTATGCAGTTCTGAAGCCACCTGCCGGTTAGGAATGCCATTTTTTTCACGACCAAATGCATCTTTATTTGGATCAAGTAAAACCCGAAGTTTTACACCGCGCTCATGCGCTGCAATCAACCCTTTCACAATCTTACGTTCTGACAGATAGAACATGGCCAGATCAATCTGCTCATCTGCTTTCGCCGTTTCAAGCAGCTTTAGAACTCCCTCATAAATGGCTTTTTCAGTCAATACCTGAACTTGAGGCTGGGTTTTTTCCGCTTCAAACTCACCTGCAATCACAGCCGGCATATTGGCTTGAGACATGATCCCGACCGCCTGTTCTGTCGCAAGAATATCAATCGCTGTTCTGCCCCAGACCAGTAGACCAATATTGGAGTGCCGTGAACTGCCATCATGTGGGTTCATTGAAGTGACCAGTGCTTTCCAGCCCTGATCTGTATCGACGACCAGTGTTTTACGATGATTGGCTTTGAAATTAAACAAGTCAAAATAACTTCGTAAGGTCACTTTTTCTGGACCAAATGGATTCGGCAACCAGCCTTTTTCCGGATTATTGCCAATCCCCTGACAGCACAGATACCAGAAACCTGACCAGCTTGGATTAGAAGCACGCAGCGGTGTCAGATTGGTTTCGATTACATCTACTCCCGCCTGACGCAGTTCACGATAATGCTGTGCTGTAATTCCACCGTAGACAGAATTAATCGGATCGGTAATAAATTTGATTTCCACTTCAGGCTGCATTAATCGCTTGTTAAGTAAGGCCTCTGTGAGCTGTTTGCTGAGTGCCTGATGTTCCTGTTTAGAGGCACCGGTTTGCTGATTAAACAGGAACATATCCAGCACGATCAGGGATTTTGCTTCCTCAACCATCTTCAGCATTTCATTAAAAATCTGATGATCCAGTTGTTGCTTGCCCTGTGCATCCAGATAAGTCTGATCGACCAGAAATTTCACCTGTGCATGGCGCAGCTTACCCGTGTAATTCAGCCCATCAGGTAACGGTTTATAAGTATGATAAATTGCTGAAGCCAGATAACTGGCCATCAGCACACCAATGATCAAGGCCGCATAACGGCGGTTTGACCAGTTCAGTTTATTGTGAATTCGTTGAAAGATACGCATAAGAAAAAACCTAACCCAATATGCTCAGGCTAGGTTTAATCTGATGATTTTTCAAGTCTATTTCAGTGACAGGACTTGGATTCAGTCAGTTATTTCAACTGAATCCTAGAAATCATATTGTACACCGACTGTGAAATTACGTCCGACTTGTGGAATATTCGACAGGAATGAACTATGTGAATAGACCTGATCATCGAGCAGATTATTGGCTTTAAAATAAACCCGATAGGCATTTTTACCGGCAATCGTATTGGCATAGCTTAGGCCGACATTGACCATGTTATAGCCTTGGGTTTCATCTTCATAACTGGCCGTTTTGTCCTGATTAAAGACATGATAATACTCTGCCATTCCTGACCAGCCATCGGCAAAGTCTGCTTCAACCTTGGTCCCTAAACGGCCTGCTGGAATACGTGGTGCATTTTCACCCTCAATTTTGCCGCGTACATAATCACCGAACACACCTAACTTGTATGTGTCATTTAATGCATAAGTAGCTTCTGCTTCAACCCCATAGAAACGGGCTTTATCTTGAGTATATTCTACTCCACGCAAATTTCCATTTCTGGCGGTTGTCGCACCGTAGATATAGTCATCAAACCAGTTATGGTAAATATGCGCATGATAATCCAGCTTATCACCTTCATATTCGAAACCTAGTTCCAGGTTATTCGAGCTTTCTTTTTCCAGATCAGGATTACCGACTTCATAGGTATTGGTGGCAAAATGCAGGCCATTGGCATACAACTCTTGCGCCAGTGGTAAACGTTGCTGATGTGAACCTACAATGGATAACTTATAGTTCGGGGCAAATTCCCAATTCGCCGCTGCTGAAGCAGAGATGCCTGTGCCTGAATAATTTTTCTGTTCAGATTCAACTTGTACTTTTTGATGATCGACACGTGCACCCAGTTCGACATGCACATCACCGAGTTGTTTATGCTCTAAGGCAAACAGACTGTATTTTTCAGTTTTGGTATCTGGCATGACCACGCTTGAACCATGGACATGATGTTCTTCATCATCCTCGTCACCATCTTCATGATGATCATGTTCTGTAGCAGCCAGATTGATTTTCTGCTGGCTATACTGGGTGCCAATTACGCCCTCCCAACCAGCAACCGGAACATGGACTAGTTCTAGACGGCCATCGTAGCCTTTGCTTTTGAAATTACTAATGACTTCATCTTCTTCCAGCTCATCATGCTCATAATCAGTAAAGCTGGCATGGGCACGTAACTTGTCAAAACCAGCAAAAGGCTGTTCCAGTTCAGTACGTACTTCATAACGTTCAGATTTCAGATCTACCCATGGTCCGCCATGCTCTTCATCATGCTCTGCGGTAGCACCCAGCTCTGGACAGCCATGGAAATGATCACCATGCAATACACAGCCATGATATTCATGACTATGCCCCGGCAAGCCATATTCATCCTGACGGTTGCTATAAGACAGGCCAACGAAACCACGATCATGAATCCATGATCCACCAATATTCACGGTCTGTCCTTCAGCAAAGGTATTACCTACACGACGCTCTTTGTGAAAATGTGAATGATCGCCATGAGGTTCTTCTACTACATAATCAGGCGCAATATAGTCATTGGCCTTATGTTTGGTACCTTCGACACGCAGCGCAAAATTTTCACCGACTGCAGCAGTCACGCCTGCACTTGCCAGTTTTTCATCACTACCCGAGTTGTAACGTAGTCCAACAGTCCCTTCCAGACCATCTTCCGGCATTTGGGTTGGGATTTTCTGGTCAGTGACATTGACCAGACCACCGACGGTTCCCGCGCTATAAAGCAAAGTTGATGGGCCACGAATCACTTCGACCTGTTTGGCCAGAATCGGATCAACCGTCACCGCATGGTCAGGAGATAAGGTCGATACATCAGCCGTTTCTGAAGCATGCTGCAAAACTTTGACACGTGGACCATCTTGTCCTCGAATTACCGGACGGCTCGCTCCGGTTCCATACTGATTTGAATACACCCCAAGTTCATCTGCCAGCGCATCACCAATAGTCGTTGCACGTTCAGACAAAGCTTTCTGATCCACCATCAGATCAGCAACTGCAAAATCTGCCGCAGTTTGTACCAATGGATGAGCTTGTACCTGAATGGTATCCATGGTTTGTACAGGAATAGAAGAAGATGGCTGTTCAGCAAATACTGTAGGCGCAACTACAGCAAAAATTGAGAGTGTTATTAGATTCTTAGAAAAGGACATGACCCAAGCTCAAATTCAGCAATTTCGAATAGTGTTATAATATAACATTTCATTTCTTTTGCAATCCTTTACGATAATCAATGAGATATTTTATTAGAATGTCGTTTGAATATTTTTTATTCCAGTAAAATCCTATTTTTATGCCCTTTACTTTATCTCATGCTGTACTCGCTCCGCCTATTTCATATTTAACTGGCAACCGGCTCCCTGTTGCTGCGTTGGCGATTGGTAGTATGGTCCCAGACCTGTACCGTCTTTTTACCCATAAAAATTCTAATATTACTCATTTATGGTCTTCGCTGATTCACCCTGATTTATGGATTGGTCTTATTTTTTGTGCGGTCTGGTATTTGATTTATCGCCCAGTGATTTATCGTTTCATTGGCATACAGCATGACTTAAATATTCATAACTTATTTTCAGCGTTCAGATTTATTTGCGCTATGTGTATTGCAGTGGTGATTGGGACAGCCACTCATATTATTTGGGATGGTCTGACCCATGCAGATTTTCGAACCTTTGCCTTTTATGACATTCTCAGCCAGCAGTATCAAATTTTAGGACGAACTTATCCACTACACCGGATTTTGCAGATTGGTACTTCTGCTCTTGCGCTACCTTTTATTCTGTGGATGAGTCTGCATTACTATAAAATTCATCGGCAATATCTAAGCGTCAGTCACAAGATCCTCATCTTTTGCTGGGGTCTATTCGGTCTATCTACGCTCACAGGTTTATTTTCGACATGGGACTATATGCGCTACATTTCGGATGATGCTTGGCGTTCTAATTTGTATTATTTTACCGGCCGCTCTATCAATGAATTTAGCCAGGGCTTTTTAATTACTTTTAGTTTGGGCTGTCTGCTATTTTTATTTCTGGATCGTGATCGGCGTATGGGCTAGGAAAATCTCCCACTTCCTGCTTATTCACTTTAAAATAATACTGTTTTTACCTCAAGTTCTTGTGACAACATGTCCAAAGAGGCATAATCCTACCTTTGCTAAAGGCGGTACGCTGTTTACGTATACGCTTCCTTAACCCATATAGTTGGATTTTTAACGCTATGATGCGAACTCATTACTGCGGTTCTTTAACCGAAGCTCAAATTGACCAGACCGTAACATTATGCGGTTGGGTACACCGTCGCCGTGACCACGGTGGTGTCATCTTCCTTGACATGCGTGACCGTGACGGTCTTGTTCAAGTGGTTATCGACCCAGATACACCTGAAGCGTTTGCAACAGCAGACAAAGCACGTTCTGAATACGTATTAAAAATTACAGGCCGTGTACGTCGCCGTTATGCGGGTACTGAAAATGCCAACATGGTGAGTGGTCAAATCGAAGTATTGGGTAAAGAAATCGAAGTTCTTGCTCAGTCTGAAACTCCTCCGTTCCCATTAAATGACGAAAACACAAGCATTTCTGAAGAAATTCGTTTGAAATATCGTTTCTTGGACATCCGTCGTCCTGAAATGATCGATCGGTTACGTTTCCGTTCTAAAGTGACCAACCTGATTCGTAACTATTTAGACGATCACGGTTTCCTGGACGTTGAAACTCCGATCTTGACTCGTGCGACTCCTGAAGGTGCGCGTGACTACTTAGTTCCAAGCCGTGTATCTAATGGTAGCTTCTATGCTCTTCCACAATCACCACAGCTGTTCAAACAGTTGTTGATGGTAGGTGGTGTAGATCGTTACTACCAGATCGCTAAATGTTTCCGTGATGAAGACTTACGTGCGGATCGTCAACCTGAATTCACTCAAATCGACATCGAAACATCGTTTATGAGCGATGACGATATTATGGATTTGATGGAAGGCATGACTGTTAAGATGTTCGACGAACTTCTTGGCATCAAATTCGACAAATTCCAACGCATGCCTTATTCAGAAGCAATGCGTGACTACGCTTCTGACAAACCAGACTTACGTATTCCTTTGAAACTTGTTGACGTTGCAGACTTGATGCAAGACGTCGAGTTCAAAGTATTCGCAGGTCCTGCGAAAGATCCTAAAGGCCGTATTGTTGCGCTTCGCGTACCAGGTGCGGGCTCACTGCCACGTAGTGCAATCGACGAATATACTAAATTCGTTGGTATCTACGGTGCGAAAGGTCTGGCTTACATCAAAGTTAATGAACTTGAAAAAGGTATCGAAGGTCTTCAATCACCTATCGTTAAATTCATCGAGCCTATCGTGCTGGATCTATTGAAACGTGTTGGTGCTGAAAATGGCGACATCGTATTCTTCGGTGCAGACAAAGCCAAAGTTGTAAATGATGCAATGGGCGCACTTCGTGTGAAAATTGGTCATGACATGAACCTTGCAACTTGCGAATGGGCTCCGCTTTGGGTAGTTGACTTCCCGATGTTCGAAGAAACTGATGATGGCAAATGGACTTCTGTTCATCATCCGTTCACGCTTCCTAAATCAAGCGTTGAAGATGTGAAGAATAATCCAGGTGAGGCATTGTCTGTTGCTTATGACATGGTATTGAACGGTACTGAAATCGGTGGTGGTTCACTGCGTATTTATACTTTGGAAATGCAAAAGGCGATCTTTGAAGCGCTGGGTATTTCTGAAGAAGAAGCAGAAGAGAAATTCAGCTTCTTGTTAAATGCATTGAAATTCGGTGCGCCTCCTCACGGTGGTTTAGCATTCGGTCTGGATCGTCTGGTGATGTTGATGACTGGTGCATCTTCAATCCGTGACGTGATTGCATTCCCGAAAACCAAAACTGCTGAATGTCCATTGACTCAAGCACCTGCACCAGTTGAATCAACTCAACTGCGTGATTTGGGTATTCGCTTACGTGAAAAACCAAAAGCAGAAGAAGCTAAATAATCTTTAGCAACTGATGTTAAAAAGCCCTGCTCTTGCAGGGTTTTTTTATTGCATTGAGAAGCCTGCATGACAATGGCATAATAGCTTCAGTTTCTATTTTTAGGTAATTTGGCAATGGCGATGCGTCCTGCTGTTCGTAACCGTGGCATCATGCTGATCGTGTTTTCAGTCATACAATGGCTGTTCATGCGCTATATCCTTGCAAACAACCTGTTTAACCTGGACACCAATGACCGTATTGTGTACTTCTGCCTGAGCAGTATTTTAGGGGCACTTGTCATTTTTGTAGGCCTGATTTATATGGTGCTTAAAGGCAATCCTGATCAAGAATCTTAATCAGGCAAGCTGCATATTATGTACGCATTACTCAAGAATTTCTCCAAACTCCCGTTAAGATTCATTCAAAATTTGGCGAAAAGTGTTGGATCACTTCTCTATATCACGAATTCATCGATTCGCCGTACTACAGAAATTAATTTAGGAATTGCCTATCCTGAACTGTCAGCATTGGAGCGCACACGACTGGCAAAACAAAGTGTTCAAAGCCAATGCATGACCTATGCCGAGTCAGTTAAAATTTGGGGTTCTGAACCTGAGTTTGCATTAAAACAAATCCGGAATATTCATCATCCAGAAATTTTTACTGATGCACTAAAAAATCCGAATGGAACTTTGGCAGTCGTTCCTCATTTTGGTACTTGGGAGTTACTTAATGCCTGGGTGAATCAACACACCAGTCCAGTTATCATGTATAAACCGAGCAAAAATCCTGATGTCGATCGGTTTATGCTCGAAGCACGGCAACGTTTAAATGCTACCCTTGTCCCTACTGATGAAACGGGAGTACGGGCTTTATTCAAGCATCTAAAACAAGGTGGATTTGCTGCCATTCTGCCTGACCATGTGCCCAAAGAAAGTGGTGGTATTTACTCACCTTTTTATGGACAGAATGCTCTATCTTCTACCCTACTCTCTAAGTTAGCTGCAAAAACTCAATGCTCTGTGATTGGCTTGAGTTGTTTACGTCATGATGATCTAAACGGCTTTGATATTCATGTAACTGAATTATCAACAGATATTCGCTCTAAAGACTTACAGCTTTCTGTAGACACCTTAAACAAGGAAATGGAGCGCATGATTAATGTCGCTCCAGAACAGTATTTGTGGGGTTATAAAAGGTTTAGAAAGATTAAGAAAAACAATAATATTTATGCTGAAATTTAAACTATTAAATATTAAGCTTACTTTTTAATTTTAAAAAATTATATTTAAAAAAATAAATCAATATATAAAATGGATGAGATCTCATGTATTTCAATATATCTTTTTGTTTTTCAAAATCACACTCAATCAAACTAATTCTTTTATTTTTTTTTGTATATTCCTTTTGTGCATTTAAAATATTTAAAATACACTCATACTCAACACTTAAATCCTTATTTTTAAATACTTTTTGGTCAATTATATTTTTTAATTTATTTTTTATTGCTTTCTTATCATTAAAACCAACCCAGTATTCAGATAGCAAAAAGGCAAGATATTTTTTTTGATAAATAGATAAATTATATTTCTCCTCATAGTTAATAAAAATATCTTCAAGCTGTTCTAATTTTCTAATTTGATATGTAATTGGAAACCATTCACTTTCGCCAAAGCAATACACTTTTTTATTTAATATTAATGACTCTAAACTTACACCAGAATTACAAGCCAATACACATTTACTCATTTGAATAAGTTGAGTAATATCACCATTTGAAATTGAAATCCATTCATTCTGATAACTTAGTTTAAAAACAAGTGATTTTAATAACTCTGAATCACACTTTGGATGAAGCTTAATAACTACCCTTTTCTTATATCGAATAGCCAAATTTGAAATCTCATTAATTACATCAGCCACATCTAAATAAGCATGATTTGCAACACTATCAGTTCTAACTTGCAAGGCCAATAAAATAAAATCATTTTCAAAAATTAATTTGGATTTAGATTGTTTATATTTTGATATACCATTTTTTAACTGATTGATAAATGGATTTAAAATATCATCATAATTTTTAATATCGTTAATTTTATGCTGATATCTCTTAGGATTCTTAGTAATATCAGCCCAGCCACCATATCCAGTAGGATCAATACAGTATAAACCTTTTATAGGAGCTTCTTTATAAGACCAAACCCCTTCCGGATTTGAATAACTATGAAATGATAAATAAGGACTTGTAGTTTGTGGGCGTGCTATACCATACGAAGGATACTCCACAGGTATAGAGGTAACAAATTGATTTAATTGAATTAAACAAAAATAAATATTATTCAAAAAAGTAATATTCTGCGGATCTGCCTCTTTTACCCAATCTATAGGATACTCAAAAATAAATTTATTCATTCTTTCACAATTAAAGCAATAGCATTAGATTTGGATATATTAACAATTAATTTATCTCAATTTTAATTTTTTACTTTATGAAAGCAGGAATTAATGTTAAATTTTTGATAAAATTGTATGAAGATTAGCGAAAATTTGATTTTTCTATGTATTTCCCGGAAAAAAAATGAGCAACCATACTATTGAAATCGTTAATATATCTCCTTGTATAATTCCTGAGTCAGAAAAGTATAGTAGAACTCCTCCAAGACCAGAAAGCTTGAGACCTAATGATTATCAAGATAAATTTGACTTCAAAACACTTTGCTATGATGTCTTCTTTTCTGAAAATAAAGTTATTTTTTCTGGACCTCCACTTTATGGTCTGAAAAATTTTATTGAGAAAGGAAATTTTTATTTAGATAATAAGGATTATTCTAAAAAAATAAATACAATAGAACTTGATCGCCTTCAAATTAACCACATTGATCAAATAACAAAAAAACCTAAAATCTTAAAATGGAAATATAATAATCTTTCATTTGATATAAAAATTAATGACAATTTACTTGGAAAACTTAAAGATAAAAAGGTCCTATTTACACTTTCAAAAAATAATAAATTTGAATGGATAAGTGACTGGATCTTATTTTATAAAAAAAATCATGAGATCGATACTGTTTTATTTTACGACAATAATTCAGATAATTACTCACTAGAAGAATTAAAAAAATATTTAGAAAAACAGAATTTAGATATCAATATTTACTTAGTTCCATGGAACTTTAAATATGGACCGCAAGGTGGCATATACAGCGGAAAAGGAAAAACACCCTGGGATTCTGATTTTTGTCAGTATGGTATGTTTGAACATGCGAAACATAAATTTTTAAAATACTCTGCAGGTGTAATTAATGCGGATATAGATGAACTAATTATTACCCCAAAAGGAGAATCTATTTTTAAATTACTAGATCAAAACAAGGGTTTAATTTATCCAGGTTTTTGGATCCAATCAATCCCTTTGGATAAAAGTAAAGAGACCCGATTTTTTAATTATGCATATCGAAGTAAAAATGATAAGCATACTGATTATAAATGGTGTATCAACCCTTCAAAACTAGATGATCTTACTCAGTGGAAAGTTCATTCTATTAGGAAAGTTTCTTTAAAAAAAATCAAGGGACTATATTATTCTCATTTCAAAGCAATTAATTACAACTGGAAAACCTTACGTACTAACAATATAACATTCAATAACTCAATTCATTATATTGACCAAAAAACATATTCTCGTTTAAATATAACATTCCCAGATGATTCACCCAAATTAAAATTTATTTCCACGAGAAAAAATATATTAGAAAAGTTAAAAAAATTTTTAAATCATTATAGGAACGGAAGCTCTATTTAGAACTTCCATTCTTATTAAGAATCATATTAATTATAGCTAAAAATCTTATTTTCCATGATCTAATTTGCTTTTTCATGCTCAAAGATAAGCTACTTTTTTTCTTTTTACTCCGATTTTTATCAATTACACTTTCAAAACCACTTGGTCTAACTAAAGGCTTCCATATTGAAAGGCCTTTACTATTCCTACTCAACCAATATTGTAAATAGTTATCGATTGGCATGAATATTTCTCGACCTTGCTCCAAAAACTCTTGCGCACCTTGTCTTGACCATATAAGCCCAATCGTTCTTATTGGAAAATAATATGCATGTAATAATGTATGACTATTAAAACTTGCAACCTCCGTAAAAATTTTCTTTTTCTTAGGACCAATATTAATTAAATTCCAATTAATTCTTTTATTCTGATCTAAGTAATTTAAAATTTTATCTATTGTATTTTTATAGTTATTGTGAAGTTGCATATCATCCTCTAAAACAATGAGGTAATCAGCATCTGAGGCTAAAAAACGTTCAACACAGCCAACGTGACTCAAATAACATCCTATTTCGCCACTCAATAAACTTCTACCCATTACTTGTTTAGCTTTTTTATCATTATAATCCTTAAATTCAGTTAAAGCTTTACCACGACCATCAACAGCTGGAAATCTTATAAAATCAATATTTTGAGATGCCAAAATTTCAGAAGCATTTTTTAAACGTTCATCACTTCCGTCCAAATTAATCAGATAAGTAATCGCTTTCATCATGAACCTCTAAATCAAAATTGAATTGGGTAAATAACCAGCCAGTTTTTGCTGCATGGCATCACCTACCTGTTTTGCTTCTGCAGGATTCAATTGATCCAGACTCTGGATACAACCATATTTTATTGCAGGATTATCTAAAGCTGAAATAAAACTGTCGAGGCTATCTTCATTTTTCAGATAAGCCAGTTCAATATCCGGCTTCAGCTCAGCTTGCTGCTTTTGAATCTTGATATGATTCATCAGTGAAATGGGATTAAGCTGCTCTACACTGCGGAACTTGTATTTAATCTGGGTTTCCAGCAACTGCGGATATGCCAATAAATAATCCTTTAAGGCATAACGATCGACAATATGTGGATAGTGATGGATCTCGAAAAACTTTTTGAAACCCAGGATATCAGCCCCTAACATTTGTGCAATCATGTGCTTCGGCTGAATCGGCTTGCCAAATTGACGCTGCAAAAATTGGCGATATTTTAACTTTGTTTTTAACGCAAAACTGCTTTGCCAGTGGCCATAGATCACCAAATGATTACCGTTTAGAAAATCTTCTGGCTGCGCAGTTGAATTAAAGAAAAAGTCATCATTCAAATAAATAAAGTAGTCTGATAATCCTTCAATGTTCCAGAGCATACTTTCAATGGATCGCGTATTGAAAGTGGGCAAATGCTGCTCATAACCTCTAAAAATTTCCCGATGATCCACTACACGAATTTTATCGGCAGTACACAGGCCTTGTGCAGCAAATTCATCAATAAATTCTGGGCGCTGGTTATCGGTCACTACAAAAATATTGCGGCAAAAAGGTACATATTTCAGGATTGAAGCAACGTTGTAGTAGATTTCATTATTACTGGCAAAGCGGGTATCACTGACTGCATCTGATGCATCTTTACCAGTCAGATATTTATGCCGTTTCTTTTTTAATTCCAGATCATTGCCATCCACCCAGGCAATTACAATATCAATTTGCTGCTGCATTTACTTCATCACTTTAAAATAGGTACCGGATTGCTTAATTACTACACTTAATAATTATTGCCACGCATCCTTGATCCATTGCGATGGCAGAACATAACGGTACCATTTACCACCGCCGCCGTTAATTGCGTCAGGTGGATTGATTTCACCATGAAAAATAATAATTTTGACGCCTTCCGGCTTCACAGGCGGCTTGAAATAAGCCATTGGAATTTTTTGCAGGCAGTGATATTTATAGCTCTTGCACCAGGAATCTGGCCAGTAACTCAGTTTCTTTTCCTGATCAACATACCAGGATAAATAAGCCTGCTCATTACGAAACTTCTGACGGATTTCATCAAAATGTTCACGGAAATATGGCATCAAACCAGGAAAAGCTCCTAGCTTGAAACGATAAACCGAGCTATTTCCAGTAATACGCCATGGACGTTTCCAGTCATGAATAATCAAGAAATCACCTGAATGGGTAAAGAAACTATCGATATTATCGACAATCACAACATCTAAATCGAGGAAAAGTGCATTTCCTTTTAAACCATACAAATCAGGTTCAAAGGTCGATAACTTATTCCAGCCACGTTCAGGACTACCTGCTGGCAAGGCCAATGGCGGAATAGGAAAACATTCAACAGCAGGATCAATGCCCTCGGTACGGTCTGTCAGACACACCATTTTAAAGTCAACCGTAGTATGACGCTTGACCATGTTATATAAACGATTGACGTACTCTGCCCCATATTTGGTGCCCCACTTCATGCATAGCACAATATTCTGTTCAGACTGTATATGAGTCTGGCCTGACAGTGAGTCGCTTACGTTTTCCTGCATGTATTCATCTTCCACCAGCATTCTGCGCCATATCATACCATTTCTAAAGCAAAGTTACTGTCTGCTTTTCAACACCTTCATCATACTCAAAAATACTTTATGGTATGATGTGCAGTTGCTTCGAGAACATCAATACTGGCTTGAACTCAAGCCCCCTCTATTAGAAACACATAATCAGGTTGATATGAAAATAGCAGTTGCAGGTACCGGTTACGTCGGCCTTTCCAATGCCATGATCTTCTCACAACATCATGAAGTCGTGGCATTAGATATTATCGACAGCAAAGTTGAAATGTTGAATCAAAAGGTTTCTCCAATTCAGGATCATGACATTTCAGCTTTTTTAAGTGAAAAACCTCTGAACTTCCGTGCGACAACTGACAAATTTGATGCATATCAGGACGCAGATTTTGTCATCATTGCGACACCTACGGATTATGATACTAAAACCAATTATTTTAATACCCAGAGTGTGGAAAGTGTCATTCGTGATGTGACCGAGATTAACCCTCAAGCAGTCATGATTATTAAATCTACAGTTCCTGTGGGCTTCACCAAAACGGTTAAAGAGAAATTTAATACAGAAAATATTATTTTCTCTCCAGAATTCTTACGTGAAGGTAAAGCCTTACATGACAACCTTTATCCATCACGTATTATTGTTGGGGAGAAGTCAGAGCGTGCCCAGCAATTCGCAGATATGCTGATCGAAGGTGCAATCAAAAAAGACAGCCCTGTGCTGTTTACTGACTCAACCGAAGCCGAAGCAATCAAGTTATTTGCCAATACCTATCTGGCTATGCGCGTGGCTTTCTTCAATGAACTGGATACCTATGCACAAACTTTCGGTTTAGATACTCAGCAAATTATTGAAGGTGTCTGTCTGGATCAGCGAATTGGCAACCACTATAACAACCCTTCCTTTGGCTATGGCGGTTACTGCCTGCCAAAAGATACCAAGCAATTATTGGCGAACTACAGTCAGGTACCAAGCAATCTTATTCAGGCTATTGTGGATTCTAACCGTACCCGCAAAGACTTCATTGCCGATTCCATTTTGGCAAAACATCCATCTGTAGTAGGGATTTATCGACTAGTCATGAAAAGTGGTTCAGATAATTTCCGTGCCTCTGCCATCCAGGGCGTGATGAAACGCCTTAAGGCTAAAGGTATTGAAGTCATTATCTACGAGCCAACGCTCAAAGAAGCAGAGTTCTTTAAATCTGAAGTGATTACTGATTTAGAAGTTTTTAAACAGCAAGCAGATGTGATCATCACCAATCGTCGATCCAAAGATCTGAGTGATGTTGAATATAAAGTATATACCCGTGATATTTTTGGAGGCGATGAATGAAAATTCTGGTAACAGGTGCAGCAGGTTTTATTGGATTCCATGTTTCCAAAAAGCTTTTAGAACGTGGTGATGATGTGGTCGGTTTTGACAACATGAATGATTACTACGATCCAGCTTTAAAACAGGCACGTGTAGATCTGTTAATTCAAACTGCAGAACAGCAGTCGGGGCAGTTCAATTTTATTCATGCCAATCTTGCAGATAAAACTGCGGTCGAAAAGTGTTTTCAGGAGTATCAATTTGATCGCGTGATTCATCTGGCAGCACAAGCAGGGGTACGCTATTCACTTGAAAACCCGATGAGCTATGTAGAAAGCAATATTGTCGGTTTTACCAATATCATTGAAGCCTGCCGCTATGCCAAAACACCACATCTGACCTATGCTAGCACCAGTAGTGTTTACGGTGCTAACACCACCATGCCTTTCAGTGAAAAGCATGGGGTTGATCATCCGATCCAGTTTTATGCAGCAACCAAACGTGCCAATGAATTGATGGCGCATAGCTATAGCCATCTATTTAAGCTACCAACGACAGGCCTACGCTTCTTTACCGTTTATGGTCCTTGGGGTCGCCCGGATATGGCACCTTTTAAATTTACTAAAAACATTATAGAGGGCAAATCCATTCCTGTCTTTAATCACGGCAATCATACTCGTGACTTTACTTTTGTCGCAGATATTGCTGAGGGCGTGATCCGTTCCAGTGACCAGATTGCTGCACCAAATCTAGATTGGGATAGTAACAACCCTGATCCATCAACCAGTAATGCACCATTCCGGATTTTTAATATCGGCAATAATACACCTGTACAATTAATTGACTTTATACGAGCTATCGAAGATTCTGTTGGCAAAAAAGCACTAATAGAAATGCTTCCCCTACAAGAAGGAGACGTACCTGATACTCTAGCCGACAGTTCTGCTTTAGAACAAAAAGTAGACTATAAACCATCTGTTTCAGTAGAGGATGGGGTAAAGCAGTTTGTCGACTGGTATCGAGACTTTTATCAAGTGTAAAACTTTAAAAAGGACTCACTCTATTTTATTAGCATGAGTCCTTATATATTTAAATTACTAACATGACTTCCATAGAGAACCAAGTTTTTGATCCCATTCTATAGGTGTTATGATCATGCGACCCGCATTCGGTGTTAGGGTGATTTCACTAAAAAACACTTGATCTTGTGATAATAAAAAATCTATTCGACTATAACCATAAGAAAAACACAATGACTCTGATAGTTCCAATAATTTCTCAAGCTGAGGTGGTCGCCCTATACTATTAGGTGCATTTTCTTTCAAATCTACTTTAAATGGTTGCAATAACCATGAAGTATCATAAATATTTGAATATTCATTTTTAAGATTATCAATGATATCTACTTCTAAATACTCTGGCTTCCCTTCAAAACAATGAATACGACAAGTGGTAATTATATATTGATTATTTATATCCATAAAAAGATCAATATATTGTTCAGCTAAAATCGTAGGCTGGATATTTTTATAATGCCATTCTCGCTTACGATAATACATATTCATGCTTAAATGCTTATTGATTTTTAAACGTGCCTTATGAACATCAAAATTGTTTAGATTATTACAAATAATAGCACTACCACTATCATGATTACATTTCAGAACAAACTTATCTGGAAACTGCTCAAATTTAATATCATCATAGGATTTATATACTCCTATTAAAGGAACAAGATAATCCCATCCTATTTTTTCTGCTACTAGCTTCCTTACTACAGCTTTATCCGCGAGCTTTGTATGCAGAGAATCACGACTGAAAATCATTCGCGCTGTTACTTTCTCATTAAAACTTTGCGGTGCATTAAAATTAGGAATATAGCCTAATTTAGATACAAATCTTTTCGTTAAGTATTTTTTGTCTGATACAAATTTAGTTCGAATTACTTTAGCTTGGTAAATAATATTTTCTATCATAATAAGTAATGATATTTTAGATTTAAGATACTCATTATAACAAATTGAAACAAACAAGATGCGAATGTTTAACTATTTTCTGAATCAAAAAATTAAATATATTACGTAATTAATATTGCAAAAACCTCTCAAATGAGAGGTTTTTTCAAGCAATAAATTCTGAATTACTTCACATACGTTAACCAGTGTGCATATTTAGGGTCTTTACCCTGAACCGCATCAAAATAGGCTTTCTGGATTTGAGTGGTTATTGGACCACGTACGCCTTCACCAATTTGACGGTCATCATATTCACGGATTGGTGTGACTTCAGCAGCCGTACCAGTGAAGAAAGCCTCATCTGCAATATAGAATTCGTCACGGGTAATACGGCGTTCTACCACTTCATAGCCAAGATCTTTAGCAATGGTAATAATCGATTGACGAGTAATACCGTCTAATGCGCCACCAGCGATATCAGGCGTATGAATTACGCCATCACGTACCAGGAATACGTTCTCGCCTGAACCTTGGCATACATAGCCTTGCGGATCAAGCAGCATTGCTTCGTCATAACCTGAATGTGCCACTTCTTGGTGAGCAAGAATCGACAATGTGTAGTTACCAGAGGCTTTTGCTTTACACATGGTCACGTTTGGATGATGGTGTGTGAATGATGAAGTTTTTACACGAATACCTTTCGCCATCGCATCATCACCAAGGTAAGCACCCCAGCTCCACGCTGCAACTACAGCATGAATGGTATTGTCAGTTGCGGCAATACCCAATTTTTCAGAGCCAATAAAAATAATTGGACGCAAATAGCAAGATGCCAATTTATTTTCACGAACCACATCAATTTGGGCTTGTTCTAAAGCTGCGTGATCAAATGGAACTTTCATTTGATAAATTTTTGCAGAATTGAGCAAACGTTTGGTGTGTTCTTTCAGACGGAAAATAGCCGTTCCATTCGGGGTTTCATAAGCACGGACACCTTCAAACACACCCATGCTGTAATGCAAAGTATGTGTTAATACGTGAGTTTTCGCCTCACGCCAGTCTACTAGTTGTCCATCTTGCCAAATGAAACCATCACGATCAGCCAAATTCATGCCACAAACTCCAATTTTTCACAATTATTCACTATCCAGTGCAAATACTGCACTTGGATCAATCAGTCTTTGCCATAACTTGCAAACGGTCTTTCGGGTATCGTGCCAGTCGCTTGCAGACACTTGCATGGATTGATTTGCAAGGGCTAAGCGGTGGCTCTCGGCGCGTTCACGGAGATAAGCTTGAATCAGAGCAGTCGCATCGTCGCTGGATAAGCAACCTGATTTTGCGGCATCCTCAAGGATTCTTACATTGTCGGAGTAATGGGCGAGATCTTTATTCGTCCCACTCCAAGCTAACACCGCATACTGTGCCATAAATTCGATATCAACGATACCACCTGCATCTTGTTTTAAATGAAAAATCCCATCTTTTTTTTGCTCTTTGGAAGAACCCAGATGATCTTTCATTTTCTGACGCATTTTCAGAACTTCACTACGTACATGACAGATATCGCGTTTCTGGGTAAGAATCTTACAACGTAGTGCTTCAAATGTCTCTCTCAGGCTATTTTCACCGGCAATGGAGCGTGCACGCACCAAGGCCTGATGTTCCCACAGCCATGCATTTTTCAACTGATATTGCTCAAATGCTTTCAGGCTAGTGACCAGCAGCCCTGCTTCTCCAGAAGGACGTAGACGAGTATCGACTTCATAGACACGTCCATCCAGTGTTTGTGTGGTCATGAGCGACATAAACTTCTGTGCCACACGCATGGCAAACTCAAAACCGCTAATCGGCTTGAGACCGTCCGTATCTGCCTGCTCACCCATATAATGAATGAAGACCAGATCCAGATCCGAACCATAACCCAACTCAATGCCACCGACTTTGCCATAGCCAATGACGGCAAAAGCCGTATGTTCTATTGAGCAGTGCTGCCCTTCTGCATCCAACGGAAAACCATGTCGTTTAGCCACAATCTGATAAGCCAGATGCAGCGCAGCATTCACTGAGACTTCTGCAATATCCGTTAAGGCATCCGAGACTTTCATTAAAGGACTTTCTGCCAACACATCACTGGCAGCTACCGCAAGGACATTGGATTTTTTAAACAGGCGCAGCACCCGCATCTGGTCTTCAACCTGATCAATTTCGATTCTGAGCAATTGCTGACGCAGGCTATCTTCCAGATCCTGCCGCTTAGGCAATTCAAAATCCATCGACAGGAACTCATCCAGCAATACCGGATAATGAGTAAGCTCCTCACAGATCCAGGGGCTGACAGTCGCCATTTTTACCAAACGCTGTAAAGCACCTTTACTTTCAATCAGCATCACTAGATACACCGTACGACGCATGACTGATTCAACCAATGGCATCAGGCGAACCAGTGCAACTTGCGGTTTATCTGATTCTAGAATCGCCTCTATCAGATAAGGCCAAAATGTTTTTAAACGTTGAATGGCTTTGGCTGGCAGTTTTTTTAAGGCATGTCCATACCAGAATTCATGCACCAGATTTTTTGCATGATCATCCAAGACTTCATTCAGCTGTTGTTCCAACTGAGAAAAACTTTTGCCTTGAGGCTCTGGTCCATTTTCCTTGATCAAGTGCTCAAACTGGTAAATCACTTTAGCGCGTTTTTGATCCAGCACTTCCATAAAGGCGGACCAGTCTGAAAAGCCCAAAGTATCCACAATACGTTGACGTAAATCTGGCTCAGTCGGCAAACATTGGGTTTGTTGATCATGCAGCGCCTGAATAGCATGCTCTACCCGACGAAGGAATAAATAGGCATCTTCGAGGTCAGTCACCGCCTGCTCATCCAGCAGTTCAGCCTCATCCAGATGATTCAGGCTGACCAGACATTGCCGATCTTGCAGCTCTAACTTGGCTCCGCCATAAATCAGCTGAAAAACCTGCACGATAAATTCAACCTCACGGATCCCGCCAGCCCCAAGCTTGATATCGTCTTCAATATTGCGACGCTGTACTTCACGCTCAATCATTGCCTTCATTTCGCGCATCGCTTCGAAAGCGCTGTAATCGACATATTTACGGAAGACGAAAGGGCGGGTCATGTCCAGCAGTTCATCACCTTCTGGACTTGGATTGACAATACGGGCCTTGATCCAGGCATAGCGTTCCCATTCACGCCCATGCTGACTGAGATATTTTTCTAGTGCGGCATGACTGATGGCTAAAGCAGAACCATCACCCCAAGGGCGCAAGCGCATATCGACACGAAATACAAAACCTTCAGCGGTGATATGGTCTAGCAGATAGATTAACTTTTGTCCCCATAGGATACAGAACTGCTGAACGTCAATGCATTTACGCCCATCCGTTTCACCCTGTTCATCAAAGGCAAAAATCAGGTCGATATCACTGGAAAGGTTGAGTTCCTGAGCGCCCAGTTTGCCCATCGCAATAATAATAAGATCTTGAACTTTACCGTTATAACCAACTGGCTGACCATATTTGGCGACTAGAGGAATACGGGCAAACTCTTTGGCAGCACAAATGCAGGCATCGGCGAAATCAGACAGCTCGCGAGTCAGCGTGATGACATTGGTAAGTTGATTGGCATCCTGCCAGATCCAGCGAAACATCAGACGGGCACGCAGAATACGTAAACTGCGCATCCACATGGTTTCATCGCTGATATTTAATAGATTGGCCTGAATTAAGTTTTGAATCTGTTCAGTGCCGAGTGATCCCTGAAACTGATCAATTGCATAATCCTGATTCAATAGATCTTGATGATTGGCCAATACCTGTTCTGCATACTGACTGGCTCTTAAGGTTTTCTGCAATTGTACCGCGTCCATCACTCGGTGATTCCCTCAAAACTTTTATTTAGTTATAGCAGGAGTTCAGGCCGAGTGGGAACGGTTTTAAAAGAAATTTATGATTTTCAGGACTTTTCAGTATGCAGATCTTCAAGTACCAATGCCTGATGATCATTGGTCACTTTAGGTAAATGCACAGTAAAGGTGGTTCCAGCACCTTCTTTAGAATCTACGGAAATCTGTCCATGGTTCAGGTCCACAAAACGCTTACACAGTACCAGACCCAGACCTGCGCCTTTCTCATTGTCCGTGCCTTTTAAGCTCACCGTGAGATTTGGTCTAAATAGATTTTCCATCTGTTCTTCAGTCATACCGAGACCAGTATCCTGAACAGTGATCTTGACTTGCTCACCTTCCATTTCAGCAGCCAGAATCACCTGTCCACCCTGATCCACTGGAGTAAATTTCAGTGCATTCGATACCAGGTTCTGCAAGACCGAAGTAATCATGTTAATATCAGCATGTACCTTAATATCTTCAGGAACCTGGTCAATCAGCTCAATATTCTTTTTCAGCGCCAGACTTTTCAGTACATCACAAACAATTTTAGTAGACTGTTTTAATTCATAATTAATCGGATGATAAACAAAACGTCCACCCTCTGCCATCGCCCAGGTCAACAGACTTTCTAACAAGTTATACGTCGATTGAGCCGTATCATATAAATAATCAGAAATACTCTGGATACTGGATTCATCCAGAGTGTCACGTTCCTGCGCCAATACTTCCGAGAAGCCTAACAGGCCATGGAAAGGTGCACGCAGGTCATGAGCAATAATCTGGAAGAATTTGGTTTTACTAAAGTTTTGTGCACATTGTTGTTCGTATAGCTCTTTTAGTTCAGTATGCTCTTCATTCAGTTTGACTCGCTTGACTAAAGTTTCAGCAAATTGCTGAACAATAATAATATCTTCCTGATCAAACACTTCAATCTGATCATCAAAGAAAACCACCTGCCCTAAAGACTGCCCTTGAGCTGATTTTAAATTAAATGCCACCAGCCGCTGATGAGCTACACCAAGGCCTTTTACGTAATCTGATAATTCTGCATATGCAGAATGATTTTGATCGATCACATCCATTTCTTGTAGATATTTAGGGATGTCCACATTCTGTGGTACGTGTAACCCACGAAAACCGAGCGGACAGCTGTACCAGATATAGGGTTCCGTATAGAATCCGATGATACAGGTCTTGGCGCCGAGTACTTTACGCGCGACTTTACAGAAGGTGTCTAATAAATTGTCAGAGGTATAGACACCTAAAATGAGAGATATACGGCACGAGCTTAACTGCTCCGTATTCTGACCGATCTCTAGCAGTTTTAGTTCCATGTCTGCCTCTCTGGATGTTATGGAATAGAGAATAAAAATTACAACCGACTAAATTGATACAATCAATAACAAAGATTCTATATTTACTCAACGTTAAAATCTCATTTATCGACCAAAGGATTTGTTAACTTATTTCTCTAAAGATACATTCATTGTTTCAATGCATTGATATTTAAATATTAAGAATTACTTGAGAAAATATTCTCCTTATAAAAAAATTACATATAATTATTTGAAATTCCTGAATTCATTTCAAATTGTTTCGATATCACCTTAATATCCAAATTATATAAAGATAAAAACAGCTCACTTTTCTTCTGATCTCTAGACAAATAAAAGCTTTTGAATTTTCAAATATATAGAAAACGCCTATTGTCACTTTCTGAAAAAAAGTAGTGCTGGTAATATTAAATTTGACCTAAATCTATTTCTATCTTTTAAATATTCTTAATAATCATAAAATATTGAGAGATTTAAATAGTTTATTTATGCACTAAAACCTATTTCTTAAGTAATCAAAAATATTAAAATTTTACATTTTTTTACAGTTAACAATGACTTATAGGAACATTCTTGAATTCTTATAAAAAATTAAAATTAATTAGAGTGAATAAAAAAGCGACAAAATGTCGCTTTTCTTTAATTCAGATTACAATCAGTTATCTGAAATCAGGGCAACTTGCTGCACATAGTTAAACAGCTTTTGCTTTGAGGCTGCCACTTCTTCTTCCGGTGCCTGATTTTTTAGATCACGATGCACACGTAAATAATGCTGACGTAAGGTATGACGCTCTGTCGCATTATAGGTTTTGGTAAATTCGTTAATTGCAGGATCGCCATCTTTCACGATACGGTCAACCCAACGCTGCAATTGTGCTGTCTTTTTCAAACCCTGTTTCGGAGTCAGATAAGACAGAATCACAGTTTCATTTTCATTACGAAGTAATTTACCAATACGTGAAAATTGACGACGGCGTGCTTCATGTGAACTGATTTGCTGGACATCCAGCAAAGCTTCAATCAGACGTTCTTCAACGGGTAAATTTTTAATTTGTTTCGCACTCAGTTCTGCCAACTGTGCGCCTAAAGCAGCCATACGCTGAACTGCTTTTTTCTGTTCGGTTTTACTTGCGCGTCCCTCTAAAGATTCAAAGTCTTCTTCAGTTAAACTGCTCGGTCGACGTGCCACGATTAATCTGCCTCATAAAATTTTGCCGCAAACAGTGCCTGAATTTCAGATAAGGCCTTTTCCTCATCTGCACCTTCAATCACTAAGCGTAAAGTTGTTCCTTTGCCCGCACCAAGCATCAGCAAGGACATAATATTTTTGGCATCAACCAATTTGTCCGACTTGCCAATCTGGATACTGGAACGAAATTTGGTGGTAACTTCAATGAGTTTACCTGATGCACGCGCATGTAAACCTAGTTTATTAATTACGTCAACAGTCGTATCAATCATGACCAGTGCTTCATTTCTCGGTGGAGGACTTGAATAGACCATTTTGCCTCAAGCGCTTTTTTTAGTCTATCCACAATATAAACAGAACGATGTTGGCCGCCAGTACAACCAATTGAGATGGTCATATAATGACGATGACCCTCAGCAAAGGTCGGCAGCCATTTGTCTAAAAAGTGATAAATATCCTGAAACATGTCTTCGACCTGATCACTTTTCTCCAGGAATTCTTGTACTGGTTGATCGAGGCCTGAGTATTTGCGCAGTTCGAGTTCCCAATGCGGATTCGGCAAATGACGGACATCAAAAACATAATCAGCATCCAAAGGAATGCCATGCTTATAGCCAAAAGATTGCAGAATCACAATCAGGTTATCGGTCTGCCCCAGCTTGTACAGCAAGGTATGTTTCAGATCATGCACGCTTTTATCGGTGGTATCGATATGCACTGTGGAACGGAGTTGAATCGGCATTAGCAGGATTTTTTCTTCCTGAATACACTGATGCAGGCTCTTAAAACGGGCAGCCAAAGGATGCGGACGGCGTGATGCACTGAAACGGGCAATCAGCTCCTGATCCTGCGTGGTCAGATAGATGACATCTACCGTACCATGCTGTTGCAACTGTTCAAATACATGGTCGAATTCCTGCAAATCTGCACGGGTACTACGTACATCCACCCCAAGCGCTAACTGTTCCAGATTATTTTCACAATCCAGCTTCGCCACAATTTCAGGAAGTAAGGCCAAAGGCAGATTATCAATACAGTAATAACCCAAGTCTTCAAGTACCTGCAATGCAGAAGATTTACCTGAGCCAGATTGTCCTGTCATAATTAAAATGCGCTTCATGCCTTACGATCCTTTTACTTATCCAGCTGCGTATTTGATCTGCAGATTATCAATCAGACGAGTTTTTCCTAATTTTGCCGCAATTAAAATCACGACATCCTGATTAAACTCATCAATTTTTTGCAATTCCGGTGTACGGGCTTCTACATAGTCCACTACCAGACTTGCATCTGTCAAAGTCTGACGGATACCTGCCAGTGCTTCCTCCAAAGTTTTACCTGCATGTAACTGCTGCTCAGCAGTTTTCAGACTTTGAAAAATAACCGGTGCTGTCGCACGTTCCTGCTCGCTTAGATAGCCATTACGCGAACTGAGTGCCAGACCATCTTCAGCACGGGCAATTGGTACACCAATCACTTCCAGCGGAATATTCAGGTCTTGAACGAACTGACGAATCACAGCCAATTGCTGATAGTCTTTCTGACCAAAGAAAGCATAGTTGGGCTGAACAATATTAAATAACTTGGTCACCACGACCGCTACACCATCAAAATGACCTGGACGCTGTAAGCCACATAGATCATTAGTAATACCAGACACACTGATATTGGTCAGACGTGGCTTGTTACCATACATCTGCTCTACCGTTGGGGCAAAGACAATGTCACAACCTACATCCGCCAGTAACTGCTGATCCTGCTCTAAAGTACGTGGATAATTATCAAAATCTTCATTAGGTCCGAACTGGATCGGATTAACGAAAATACTCACAACAACGACATCACACAGTTTACGCGCCTCACGCACCAGATTCAGATGCCCCTGATGCAGGTTACCCATGGTCGGGACAAAACCAATAATTTTACGCGCAGAACGTGCAGGATTGAGTGAAGCAGATAATCCTTGGATGGTTGTTTCTGTTTTCATGTTACAACTCGACTTGGAATGTTTGTTCAGGTGCTGGGAATGAACCATCTAACACAGCCGCATGATAGGCTTTAAATGCATCCAGAATTGCAGTCGCACCAGACTGTTCTTTCATAAAGTTACGTACAAATTTTGCAGTGTGGCCAAAGGTCAGACCGAGCATGTCCTGAACGACCAGTACCTGTCCGTCAGTGGCTGCTCCTGCTCCAATCCCAATCACCGGAATATGCGGGAATAGTTCAGTAATCTCCTGACCCAATTGGGCAGGCACACATTCCAGTAACAGCACTGCTGCACCGGCTTCAACCACTGCCTTACAGTCAGCAATCAGTTGATCGGCCGCTTCACGGGTACGGGCCTGTAGTTTATAGCCACCAAAGACATGCACCGACTGTGGAGTGAGACCCAAATGAACACAGACTGGAATTCCGTTACGGGTTAAGACCTGAACGGTTTCCGCCAGCCAGGCACCACCTTCCATCTTGACCATTTGTGCACCGGCCTGCATCACCGTTTTTGAACTTTGTAATGCATCATTCAGAGTGGCATAACTCATAAATGGCAGATCAGTCATAATCAGTGCATGCTGATTGCCACGGCGTACCGCTGCGGTATGGTAAGCCATATCTTCTACAGTCACAGGCAAGGTTGAATCACGTCCCTGAATCGACATACCCAAAGAGTCGCCAATCAGAATACTGTCAACTTCAGCAATTTCCATGGCTTTGGCCATACTGGCGTCATAGCAAGTCAGGCAAGAAAATTTGCGTCCTTCCGCTTTATATCGTCTTAAATCACTGAGACTGATCATGAAGATGTTCCTCTATTATTGAAGCTCTCTCGAACATACCAATAATTAAAAATTAAATATTTGCCCAATTCGTGCGATCAAAAACCCTTAAGGTTGATTGCTTGACGATGTCCAGGTCTTTTAATGTGTTTCCATTCAGCTGCAAGTTGGCATCAATATCCAGTAATGGCACCAATACAAAATCACGTTCCAGCACGCCCACATGCGGCACGGTTAAACGTTCATTTTGAATTTGTTCATCACCGTAGATCAGCAGATCCAGATCCAAGGTACGTTCACCCCAATGACGTAGACGTACACGCCCAGCTTCCTGTTCGAAGGCTTGCAGACGATCCAGCAGATCCAGCGGTGCCAAATCCGTAATTAGCTGTACAACAGCATTAAAATAATTCGGCTGATCTTGTGGCCCCATAGGTGGGCTTTGATACAGATGCGAGGTTTTAACCTGTCCCAAACTTGCCAGCTTTTGCACGGCTTCAGCCAGAATCTGGCGTGAATCGCCCAAGTTACTTCCTAAACCGATATAGGTCACTGTCATTGTGTAGGCCCAAAAATAACCTGGCTTAAATCACGCTGCACCCGTTTACGCTTGGTAATTGGATGGTCTGCACCAATGTCGCCGCTGGCACTGGCCGCCACATGAGAAACCGGTTTGCTACGCTCATTCTCAAATTTGGCTTTACGCGCACGACGGCTACGTGGTTCCGGCTCATTCACCAGAGGTTCAATCTCGGTTACTACATCTTGTGCAGCCAGACGCTGTTCCAGATGTTCTTCCTGACAAGCCTTGCGACGGCTCTTGGCACGCTGACGATTATATTGGGCAATGGCGCGCTCTTTTTCATCGCTGCCCATTTGCTGATAGGCTTCCCACCAACTTCCCATGCCCTGTGCAGTTTCATCGCCTGATTTTTCACGCAGCAACAAAAAGTCAAAGCCGGCACGGAAACGTGCATGACCTGATAATGCTTCGATTTGCTGTGGTTTTGGATTGAGCAAGCGGGTTTGCATTTCCCAGACTTCACGAATGAAAGTTTCCGCAAAGCGTGGAATCACAGTACGGGTAGCCTGACGTTTCAGTACATCCAGTCCTGCCTGCGCACGTGCTTCCGCAGGCACCACACCTTTGGACAGATAGAAATCACAGCGCTCCAGGAATGGTTGCCACAACAATACCGCATAGAAGAAAGCCGGGTTGATGGTCTTGCCAATTGAAATACGCTGATCGGTATTTTTTGCTGCCAGTTCAATAAATGCAGTAATGTTTGGCTTGATATCGGCAAACAGCTGACGCCAGATGCCAAAATCGATCAGCATTGGCATCACACGATTCAGATGCCCCATAGTAAATAGCTTTTGCGATTCATCATAAAGACGATGCGGAGAGACATCACGCAGAAGTTGAGTCATTTCTGGAGTGAAAATATCCAGAATGGCTTCATCAATACTGAAATTGAGTTTGGCTGCAAAACGTAAAGTTCGCAGCATTCGAACCGGATCTTCCTCAAATCTTAAAGTTGGATCACCCAGTAAACGCAGTGTTTTATGTTTAATATCATCTACTGCATTGCAAAAATCCAGCACGATACCTTTGCGTGGCTGATAATACATGGCATTGATTGAAAAATCTCGACGAACAAAATCCTGCTCAATGGTGCCCCAGTTATTATCGCGCAGGATCATCCCTGCTGCAGAGGTCACCGCTTTTTTAGGAGGCGCACGGAAAGTTGCCACTTCAACCAGTTCACGGCCCGAATAGACATGCGCCAGCTCGAAACGTCGTCCGATAATCCGACAACGTCGTCCGAACACTTCTTTAACCTGAGCTGGTGTAGCATTGGTCACTGCATCGAAATCTTTGGGATTTAAACCTAGCATCAGATCCCGGACACCACCACCTACGATATAAGCTTCATAGCCTGCCTTGGTTAAGGCATCAATCACATCGAGAATATAAGAAGGTAATTGAGCGGTTGATAAACCACATTTTGACGCGCGCAAAGTTTGCAAAAGACGCTGTCTCCTACGTCTGAACGTAAAATTCTAAGATGACGCTAATCATATCGCTTACACCGCTAAAGGGCAATTTGATTATGTCATTCTCATGGTCCAGATGGATGGCTTATTTACACTAAATTCAGCAGGGTTACAAAGCCAGTTTATCCTTGTTTTTAGCAAATAAGGCCGGCCCGATGCCTTTGACCTGTTGAATATCTTCAATTGTTTTAAATTTACCGTTTTTCTGCCGGTATTCAATGATCGCTTCCGCTTTCTTCTGCCCGATGCCATTTAACTGCTGTAACTGCTCGATACTGGCCTGATTCAAGCTAATTTTATCAGTAGCTGAAGAGGCGGATAATGCAGGTTTAGCCAGATAATGATTGTTTTCAGAAACGAGGGTAGCAGCAGCAATTTTCTTCTTCAGGCGTGCATCATGCTGCTGCTGACGTACCTTCCATTCTGCATAATCGGTTGCAGTTGCATGTACTGTTCCAATTGAATTATAGGCCAGCCAAATGCCTAGCAGGACAGTATTAATCCATGCTGGACCTATGCGATGTTGTACTTTGTTCATGAGCGGCTCTTTGTTTTAATTCTAATTTGGCCTGTTCCCAGAGCTGATCCAATTCAGCTAATGACAGGCTTTCCAGATTGAGTTGCTGTTGTTCTGCCTGATTTTCCATCAGAGCAAAGCGGGTCCGGAATTTATGGATCGTGCCCAATAATGCCATCTCGCTTGAGACACCAAGTTTACGACCAACGTTCACCAGTGAAAATAAGCAGTCGCCAAATTCTTCGAGTATTTCATCGGAATTTTGTCCAGCAACGGCTTCTTTGAGTTCAGCCAGTTCTTCTTCCAGCTTGCCATAGGCACCCGCGACATCTGGAAAATCAAAACCGATTTTGGCGACATTTTTCTGAATCTCATCCGCCTGTTGCAGTGCGGGTGCATGCTTAACCTCATCCAAACGTGAACGTGGCTTACCCTGTTTTTCTTTCTGCTTGATTTCTTTCCAGAGTACCGAGACATCTTTAGGGCTCAGCTGTGCAAACTGTTCAGCCTGAAATACATGCGGATGGCGTCGGATCAGTTTATCGGTAATTGCCTGCACCACATCCTGAAAATCAAAAGCGCCCTGCTCGCTATACATTTGTGACTGAAATACGACCTGTAACAGCAAATCACCCAGTTCATCCCGCACCTCATCAGCTTGGCCAGAACGCACCGCTGCTTCAACTTCATAGGCTTCCTCAATCGCATATTTGGTCAGAGATTCGGGAGTTTGCTGCCGATCCCATGGACATTTTTCACGTAACTCACGCATGACTTGGAGTAATTGTTCCACTGTAAAACCTCTTCTTTACCAAATAGCCGCATTATTTTGCCTGTTTCTTGCTATGCTCAAGAAAAAAAGACAATAAGGAGATCAAGCACATGCACAGTATATTGATTAGTGGTGCAGCACAAGGAATTGGGGCCGCGACAGCAAGGCTATTTTACCAGTAAGGGTATAAAGTCGGAATTTATGATATTAATCTTGAGCAGGCAGAACAATTGGCCCAGCAACTCGGTGAGCATGCCAAAGCCGGCTTTCTGGATGTAACCGATTATGCTTCCTGGGAAACCGCTCTATCTGAATTCGCATCCTGGGCCGGTGAAATCAATATTCTGGTAAATAACGCCGGAATTTTATATTCCGGTCCTTTTGAAGAAACCAATATTACCGATCACCATTGCACCCTTGACGTGAATATCAAAGGCGTCCTGAATGGCTGTCATGCTGCTTTGCCCTACTTAAAGCAGGCTTCCTTTGCTCAGGTCATTAACCTGTCTTTAGCCTCAGCGATTTATGGCCAAGCGGATCTGGCTTCCTATGCAACTAGCAAATTTGCGGTTCGTGGTTTGACTGAAGGCTTGGATATTGAATGGCAAAAATATAGCATTCGGGTATTCGATGTAATGCCGCTTTTTGTTAGCACTGCAATGGTGAAAGATATGCAGGCTGAAAGTATCAAAAAAATGGGCGTGCATCTAAAAGCTGAGGATGTAGCGCAGGATATTTTCAAACTGGCACAGCTAAAAGATTCAATTTGGCAAGTGACGCATCATCCGGTCGGATTCAAGAGTAAGTTTTTATTCCATTTATCTCGAATGAGTCCGCAGTTCGTTAACCGGCTGAGTAATTTAATGATTGCCAAACAATAAGAAATATTTTGGGCTTACTTCACTTTCAAAAAGCTTGATGAATCTGAATCGCTGGAAATCTTAGGCCTTTACAGGAATGCTCGCTTTGCCAGGCCACAGTGAGCATGCAACCCGCTAAAATATAGTTTTGATAGGCATAAATTCCAATTTCTGGATGTTCACAACGTCCCCCATCCTGATATGGATGAATCTGGGTATTCAGCTCATTCAGGTTTATCCGGATTCCAAGTCCTGACGCTTTTAGGACCGCCTCCTTGGTGGTCCAGACTTTAAACCAGTATTCAGGATCATAACCCAATGCCTGCCACAGTTTCAGCTCTTCAGGATGAAAAGCATGTTGGGCTAAGGCTTCAAAACGTACATTTCGATTAAGTTCTTCGATATCGATCCCCAAGTTCTGAATACTTTTGCTTGTTGCTAATGCATAAAAGTTTTGGCTATGGGTATGATTAAAACCAAAGTCTGGATGGGCTGGAAAATAAGGCTTGCCGTATTCGGTTGTAGTAAAGTCCTGCTGGTCAATAACACAACCTAAATGTGCAGCTAACAACTGATTACGATAGCTACAAATTAATTGTTTACGCTGCTGAATATAGGTTTTTCGATCTAAGTCTTGTAAATGCCTAAGTCGTGGTGCCAGCGCGACCCAATCAATATGAATAATAGACTTCAAAAATAGTCGCCCTTATAAAAAATGTTACTTTTAGGGCCTTCAGTATAAATCAACCTGATTGCCTTTCTGACAAACAATAGGTAATATCTTAAAATATATTTTAATAAAACTTAAATAAAACAATAAAATATACTGCAAATCAAAATAAATAATTGAGCTTTCAAGCTATTTTTAATTGAATAAAAAATAGTTACAATCCAACTACAATTTTATACATAGAAAAAACAGAGGGTCATATGTTTAAGCGAATCATACTCAGTACTGCAATTGCTGCACTATCATTTTCAACACAAGCTGGCTCTTGGCTAGAAGCTGCTACTGCAGTTATGGGAGCTAGAAACGGCGCAATCATGGATCAGGCTGAAGCAAATATGGAGCGTAGCCGCGCACAGGCGAATGCTGCTGTTGCACGTGCAGACCGTGCTTATGCTTCCAATTATAATAATGCTTCAAATCAAAATAACGGTGTCTACTCAACAACATACTTAAAAGGATTAGATTGTACAGATTTGGCAGTAGAAGCGCGCAGCTTTGAACGCACCTTAGAAGCAAGTCAAAATGCACTCAACCAGGCGAATGCTCAAGCCAATAATCCTGTTTCTAAATTGGCAGGTATTGCAAGTGGTGCATTATCTGCTTTTGCAGGTCAATCACAAACAGTTGCGCGCGCAACTGAAATTACCAATGCTTTTACTGGCAATAACAATCAAAATAATATTGCTGCTTCTCAAGCCGATGCTGACGTAGCTTTAGCTAATCTTGAAAATATCCGTATTTATCAAAAAGCAAAAAAATGCTCAATCTAAAATATGAATAAATAAAAAAGCCTGCTTTTGCAGGCTTTTTTATTTAAATATGACAATTAACCACGTTTAAATTTTTTCTCGGCTTTCTTGAATTTCTGTACATAACGACGGCGACGCGCAGCAGTACGTTCATCCAGCTGTGACTTGCGACCTTCAAATGGGTTTTCTGATGTTTTAAATTCAATTTTTACTGGTGTACCTTCAAGTTTGTACACTTTACGGAATACGTTTTCCAAGTAACGGCGATAATCTGCAGGTGTCTTATCTACCTTATTACCATGAACCACAATAGTCGGTGGATTCTGTCCGCCCATATGCGCATAACGCATCTTGATACGACGACCTTGTACAGTAGGCGGTTGGTGCGCTTCAGTGGCATCATTCAGGATCTGGGTCAACTTCGCTGGTGATACTTTCAGATGTGAAGAATCATAAGCACGGTGAATCGATGGATACATCTCCCCGACCCCTGTACCATGTAACGCAGAAATCAGGTGGATTTTAGCCCAAGGAATAAAGTCAAAACGACGCTCTACATCGAGCTTACATTGTTTACGATCATATTCAGACATGTTGTCCCATTTATTGATCGCAATCACCATGGCACGGCCAGCTTCAAGCGCATAACCGATCAGGTGCAAGTCCTGCTCTACAATGCCTTCACGGGCATCCACCACGATCACAACTACGTGCGCATCTTTCATCGCCTGCAAGGTTTTCACGATTGAGAATTTCTCAATCATTTCATCCACCTTACCTTTACGGCGTACCCCAGCGGTGTCAATCAGGGTGTATTGACGACCATCACGCTCAAAAGGAATATAGATCGAGTCACGCGTCGTTCCTGGCTGGTCAAACGCTACAACACGCTCTTCACCCAATAGACGGTTTACCAGTGTCGATTTACCTACGTTTGGACGACCAATAATTGCAAGACGTAGACCAGTATTCTTGTCATGTTCTTCCGGACTTTCATCTTCAGGCACACCTTCAAGTACTTCTTCCAGCATTTGCTGTACGCCACGGCCGTGGCTGGCAGCAACCTGCATAGGCTCACCCATACCGAGTTTATAAAACTCAACCAGAGCAGCTTCAGCATGTACACCATCAACTTTGTTAGCTACAAGGAAAACTTTCTTGCCCAAAGTACGCAGTTCACGAGCGATCTGTTCATCAGATGCCAGTAATCCGGCACGTGCATCGACCACAAAAATGATCATGTCAGCTTCATGGATCGCGGTTTTAGACTGCTCAGCCATGTAGGAGTCAATACCACCTTCATTTTCACCGATACCACCGGTATCTACGACAATGAAAGATTTGTTTTGATAGATCGCATCACCATATTTACGGTCGCGTGTCAGACCTGCAAAGTCTGCCACCAATGCGTCACGGCTCTTGGTTATCTGGTTAAACAGAGTTGATTTTCCGACGTTCGGACGACCAATGAGCGCAATTACGGGTTTCATAGATTAACCTTTATTCAATATCAGGCTGTCTAAAAATGGCCTGAACATCAGAAAGTTTTGGAAGAAAAAGGGAATAGGATTAAAGCCTAAAATAAATAAAAACACGGGGCATTGAATATTCAATCACCCCGCGTAAAAAATACGGTTGTCTTATTTTAGCATAAGCCAAACAAAAATTAACGATTCTGCCAGATGCTTAATGCACCCTTGCGAGTCGAAACATAGAGCTGGTTGTCAATTACGCGTAAATGACGCACTTCACCAGAAGTTTTAGCACGGCCAATAATCTGTCCTGTTGATGGATCTAACAGGTGCAGTACTCCGTCCAGATCACCTACGACAAGTTCAGTTCCCAGCATTACCGGATTGCTCAGCTGCCGATTCAACAACTGATCATTTTCCCATAAAGGCTGGCCAGTGGTAATTTCATAAGCGCTGATTTTACCATCGGTTTGGGCAACAAACACGCCATTACCAACCACTTCCGGTCGCTGGATACTGCTAGCATCTTCACTCCAGATTACCTGTTGTGAAGCCAGATCAAATACAGTCACCTGACCTTGATAGCTAGTGGTCACAATAAACTGACCTGCTACGACAGGATCACCGTCAATATCGATCAAACGCTGAATGTCCGAACGACCATCAGAAATCGCAACACGGCGCTGCAATTTAGGCACACCACTTAGGGCATCGATTGCATAAATATAAGCATTTGAAGTCGCAATCAATACATTACGTGCATCTAAAGGCACTGGAGCCGCCATGCCACGCAGGCTAAACTGGACATTCGGTAAATCGTAGGTCCATACCTGAGTGCCTGAAGCCACTTCGTGGGCATATACAGTACCATCATTAGTAACAGTAATTACGCGACCTGCATGAACCAGTGAAGGCGCCAAAATGGCACCAGTCAATTGTGCAGTCCAGCGTTGTTCGCCAGTCTGCTGATCTAGTGCGATCAGTTGGCCTTTGTTGCTGCCAACCACCACGATCCCATCAGCGGCTTCAACGCCAGAGCTTAAAGTATCTTTGCTGACTTTTTTCTGCCACAGGCGCTGCTTGCCATTAAAAGCAGTGACTTCACCCTTAGGGTCGATCGCAAATACGACTCCGTTATCCGCATCCAGACGTAAACGTAGCGGATCAGCCTTCTCTGTTGAAGAAACACTGGTCGAAAATACAGGAACAAGTGTTTTAGTCTGACTGATTTTTGGAAGTGGATTCGGTTTTACTTCTGGTACTTTATTGGTCTTACCCGCACAGCCAGCGAGTGCAAGGATTAAAACAGTTAAAGCACAGGTGATTTTATATGTTCTGTTCATTCAGCTTCTTCCACTTGTGTTTCTATAATTGGGCGTTCGATTTCCGGGTCATCGACCAACACGCCTACGCTTTCGAGCTTAATTTGTAAAATTTGACGTTCTTCTTTACGTTCAATCAAAGCATCCCATGCACTTTGATATACTTTTTTGGCATTTTCAATATCATTTTTGGCAACATAGATATCGCCACGTGCTTCATCAGCGGTTGCTTTAAATGCAGGTTCAGTCACTGCATCTAAAGTTTTCAGGGCTGCATCATATTTTTTCTGTGCTAATTGTGCATAAGCCAGACGCAATTTAACGACCTGAACCAAGCCTTTATCATCAACTTTAGAGTTTTCAACTTTTTGTAGTGCTTTCTCAGCAGCAGCATAATCCTGCTTGTCATAAGCCAGTTTCGCCATGACCAACTGGGTTTGAATCGCTTGGGCTGAATCCGGTGCTTCTTTAACAATTTTGTCTGCAGTTTCAGACAGCTTGGCAAAAGCATCACCGTCAGCGGCCTGCGCTTCATCCATCAGTTGCTGAACCTTGGCAGTCTGCATTTGCGATTCTGCCAAGTTTTTCTTCTGCCAATATTCCCATCCGAAAAAGGCAATCAGCGCAACCAGAATCCCGATAATGATCGAAGAACCATATTTCTTCGTGAAGGATTTTAAACTTTCAAGTTGTTCATCATCAGTCATTGCACTCATGCGATTACCTTTTTCCTAATGTTTTATCGATTATTTTGAAGAAATTTTAGTACTGAAAAATGCGACAAAGTCAGCAAATGGCACAGTAGATTGCTCTGCAGTCGCCAGCTCTTTCACCGTAAAGCTTTGTGCTTCAAGTTCACGCTCACCGATAATGGCTGCATATAAAGCACCGGCCTGATCGGCTTTTTTCATTTGCGATTTCATTGAACCTTGAGAGCCGACTTTCAGACGAATATTACTGCTTGCAGCTTCCAATTGATCACGAATCTGTTCAGCCAATACCAGTGCTTTACCTTGAGAAGCAGGATCGGCAACTAGGAATACTTCGCAATCACGTACTGGAGTATTGTCTTCAACCTGTTCCAGTAGAAGCAATAATCGCTCCATCCCCATCGCGAAACCGACGGCAGGTACAGATTGATCTGCCTTGCCTTTCAATTGACCGACCAAGCCGTCATAACGACCACCAGCACACACAGTACCTTGCGAACCTAAGTGAGTAGTGGTCCATTCAAATACGGTTTTGTTATAGTAGTCCAGACCACGTACCAGTTTCTGATTGATGACGAAGCTAATACCGGCATCTGACAAATACTGTTGTAACTGGTTAAAGTGTGCCAGTGTTTCTTCACCCATAAAGTCGTGAAGTTTTGGCGCATTTTCTAGGATGCTTTGAGTTTTGGCATCTTTGGAATCCAGAATACGCAGCGGATTAGTCGTCAGACGACGTTGAGAATCTTCATCCAGATCCGCTTTATGCGCTTGCAGGAACTCTACCAGTGCCGCACGATACGCTGCACGCTCATCAGACTCACCCAATGTATTCAGTTCAAGTTGAACCTTGTCAGCCACGCCCATACGTTTCCATAGACGTGCTGTCATCAGGATCAGTTCTGCATCCTGATCAGGCGTTGCCACACCAAATGTTTCCACGCCAAACTGGTGGAACTGACGATAACGGCCTTTTTGCGGTTTTTCATAACGGAACATTGGTCCGATATACCAGGCTTTCGGGGTCGCACCACGAAGCAGGTTATGTTCCAGCATCGCACGTACACAGCCCGCTGTTCCTTCAGGACGTAAAGTCAGAGACTCAGGCGGATTACCTTTGTCCAGAAAGGTGTACATTTCTTTTTCAACGATATCTGTGGCATCACCGATCGAACGTTTAAACAGATTGGTTTGTTCAACCATCGGCAAACGGATCTGTTGATAGCCATAGGCATCCATCAGACCTGACAGATGCTGTTCAAGACGTCTCCAAGCTGGGGTTTGCGTTGGGAGAATGTCATTAAAACCTTTGATTGCGACGATTGAACTCATGATCTACTCAGAAAAACTTGTGCGAATAATTTCTTTTGATTTGGCTTCTTCAAGCTCGGAAACACGTTGACGAACCATTGATTCGATTTCATCAACCAGTTGATTAGTATCGATTAAATGGCTCTTTTCACCATTACGATACACCAGTGAGCGCGGACTTGCACCTACTACACCAATATCGGCTTCTTTGGCCTCGCCCGGACCATTCACTTTACAGCCAATCACAGACACATCCATCGGCACGCGAACATCTTCCAGACGCTCTTCCAGGGTCTGCATCACTTTAATCACGTTAAATTCCTGACGTGAACAGCTTGGGCAGGCAATGAAATTAATTCCGTTAGAACGAAGACCCAGCGATTTCAAGATATCAAAACCAATCTTGATTTCTTCTTCAGGCTCGGCTGCCAGAGAAATACGCATGGTATCGCCAATGCCTTCCATCAGTAGACCGCCAAGAGCAATCGCTGATTTTACTGAACCGGTACGATACACACCCGCTTCAGTCACACCCAAGTGCAGTGGATTATCAATCTGTTTAGACAGCAGACGATAAGCATCCATAGTCAAAAACACATTTGATGCTTTAACCGATACTTTAAATTCATGGAAATTCAGACGATCTAGAATGTCGATATGACGCATCGCAGATTCCAGCAATGCTTCACCTGTTGGCTCGCCATATTTTTTCTGGATATCTTTTTCCAGTGAACCGGCATTCACGCCAATCCGCATAGAAATGTCGTTATGACGTGCTGCTGCCACGACTTCACGAATCTTGGCTTCCGAACCGATATTCCCCGGGTTAATACGCAGACAGTCTGCACCCAGATCAGCAACAGCCAGCGCAATTTTATAGTCGAAGTGAATATCTGCGACCAGTGGTACGTCAACTTGCTTACGAATTTCACCAAATGCGGCCGCTGCTTCCATACTTGGAACAGAGACACGCATGATGTCTGCGCCTGCATCCACACAACGCTGAATTTGAGCAACAGTTGCTGCGACATTGCAGGTTTCAGTATTGGTCATTGACTGAACAGTGATCGGTGCATCACCACCGACATAGACAGAACCGACACGGATTTTACGTGTTGGACGGCGCTGAATTGGATTTACGATCATGATTTCGCCCTATCTGCTCACCATTAACGTGATAAACGGAAATCTGCTTTTCCGTTAACCGTATAAGGTGACAATGCAATACTTTCATTATTTAAACTGAGTGATACTGCTGTCGCATCATCCAGTCGGATCTGGAATGGCGCTTCACCGTTCAGCTCTAAAGTAGATGCTTGACGGCCAGTGGCCAGTACGTTACCGCCTGCATCTACAATATGCACAGAGGTCGGACGGCTAAAATCAAGCTTGAGCTGATCACCGGACATGGCAGCACCGGCATCCAGATTTAAAATCTCAACATCAGAAGAGGTGTCAGCAACTTCAGCACTATTCTCGCTGCTCTCTGACCAGTTCTGGATCATGGCCACCAGTGCACCCAAGATCAGTACTACAACCAGTGCAATCAGGCCACGCTTTAACCATTTACGGTTACGATCACGCTTTGAACCTGGTAATTTACCCATGATCTTGATTGGAGAATCTTTCAGGGCATGCGTTGCAACCATACCGGTATCATTGGCATAAATTTCATCAAAACGCTGAATCAGGCTAGAAGCATCGACACCGAGATATTTGGCATAGGTGCGGTAATAGCCCTTGATAAAGGTCGCTTCAGGCAAGGATTTATAATCATCCTTTTCCAAGGCATTCAGGGTCTTTACCGGAATATTGAGTTCTTTGGCAACATCTTCAAGCTCACGTTGTTGATTAATACGAATCTTGCGTAAGTACTCGCCTGGACGCTGAACATTTCCTAACGCGTTTGGAGCTACGCTCGAATTATTCGAATCTGAATTAGGATTTACTTCCATACGGCCTCAGTACTGTACTGTAATTGCAAATAACGTTGGTATTCCGGGCTTTCAGGGAACAATGCACGTAATTGATTGACCAATACCTGCATGCCTAACTGATCGCCACTGGCACGCGCAGTGCGAATGCCAATCCAGAGCGCACGGGCACTCTGGTTTTTCTGCCCCACGCCACGTACAAACTGTTCATACATTTGAGTCGCGGCCGGGAACTGCTGGTTCAGATAAAAAATTTCTGCCAACTCTAACATTGATATATACGAAGCGCGATTAGCCTGTAGTGCCTGTTTGAATGATTTTTCAGCATTCACCAAATCACCCTGTTTCAGGTAAATCCGTCCCATATTTTCAAGGGCACGAAATCGCTGGTCATAACCTAAAGTTGCGCCGGCAATTTCGAACTGCTCGATCGCATCTTTATAGCGCTCAAGCTGATATAAATAGGTGCCGTAGTTATTTCGTGCCTGGGCATTTTTTGGATCTGCCGAAATTGCACGCTTGAAATAACCTTCGGCCTTTTCAAGATTAGGTTTGCTGCCTTCCTGCTGAAGCAGCACGCCCATCATCATATTGGCTTGCGAATCACGCGGATTAGTTTCCAGTGCCTGATCCAGCGCACGTTTAGCTGAATCCAGATCACCGTTTTTAAGATATTCAACCGCCAACTGAGTACGAACCTTGGTGGCTTTTTCCGGGTCCTTCTGACCCAGATCTGGCGTTTGACACGCAGTTAAAACCAAAGACCCACATACTACTGAAACCAAAGCAAGTTTAGATGTCAGATTACTCAATTGGCGACCTCTTGTTATCCTTGTGAGCGCATAATCTCGTTGGACTGCGCAATTTTCTTTTTCCACTGTTCCGCACGACGGGTACGGTCAGCGACTTGTCCTACCAGTTGTCCACACGCAGCGTCGATATCATCCCCACGTGTCTGACGAATCGTACACACAAAACCGGCATCAGACAAAGTTTTTTGGAAAGAAATAATCCGGTTACGGCTTGAACGGCCATATGGCGCATGCGGGAATGGGTTAAATGGAATCAGGTTAATCTTGCTTGGCAGATCTTTGAGCAGCTTGATCATCTGCTGAGCATGTTCAGGCTTGTCATTTACGCCATCCAGCATTACGTATTCGATGGTTACGTGCTTACGCGCACTTTCATTACCATCTTTAGTGATATAACGCTGACAAGCGGCAATAAGCTGCTCTAGCGGATATTTTTTGTTGATTGGCACCAGTTCATTACGCAGTTCATCATTGGTTGCGTGTAATGAGATCGCCAAAGCCACATCAATATCTTGGGCCAACTGGTCAATTTTCGGCACGACACCAGACGTTGAAAGCGTCACGCGGCGTTTAGACATACCATAGGCAAAATCATCCAGCATAATGCGCATAGAATTTAATACAGCGTCATAGTTCAGCAATGGCTCGCCCATACCCATCATCACCACGTTGGTCACTGAACGCTCACGCTCAGCCACAGGTACTTCTTCCATATAGGAGTAGTTGGCCATCCACAACTGACCGATGATTTCAGCTTGAGTCAGGTCACGCTGGAAACCTTGCTTACCGGTTGAACAGAATGAACAGTCCAGGGCACAGCCTACTTGTGAAGAAATACACAGGGTCTTACGTGAGCCAGTTTTGTCTTCTGCGGGAATCAGGACAGTTTCAACCAGAGAGCCGTCACCATCACCGACACGGAACACCCATTTACGGGTACCGTCTTTGGAATAGTTTTTATGCACCACTTCTGGCGCTTTAATTTCACAAATCTTTTCCAGTTTTTCACGCAGCTTGCCCGAGATATTGGTCATCTCGGCAAAATCAGTCACGAAATACTGATGAATCCATTTCATCACCTGACCGGCACGGAACTTCTTCTCGCCCATATCTTCGAAGAATTTTTCCATTTGCGGACGTGACATGCCTAGTAAGTTCACTTTTTCCACAGAATTTTGCTGTGCAGGAGTGGACGGAGATTGTTGCTGTGCATCAGAAACTGCTGATGTAGCGACCACTTCAGTACTCATGTGTATACCTAAACCATGTCTAAAGATGAAAGGAGAAGCTCAATATCTGAGCAAAGAATTATTCAGAGAATAAAAAAACCAGATAAGTATAATAACACTTATCTGGTTTGAATACTGCGTATTAACGAGTACGTGGAGCAATCTCAGTTTGCGCGAAGAAGTAGTTAATTTCGCGGTCAGCAGATGCTACAGAGTCAGAACCGTGAGCAGCATTTTCGTCGATGCTTACAGCGAAGTCTGCACGGATTGTACCAGGAGCAGCTTCTTTAGGGTTAGTCGCGCCAAGGATGTCACGGTGAGCAAGAACAGCGTTTTCGCCTTCAAGAACTGAAACAACAACTGGACCAGAAGTCATGAATGCAACTAGGTCACCGAAGAAACCACGTTCTTTGTGTTCAGCGTAGAAGCCTTCAGCTTCAGCTTGAGTCAGGTGTTTCATTTTAGTCGCAACGATTTTAAGACCCGCTTTTTCGAAACGAGCAAAGATGTCACCGATGTGGTTTTTAGCAACTGCGTCTGGTTTTACGATAGATAATGTACGTTCAATAGCCATGATTGGCTCCTTAAGTCAATTGTTGACATGAAAATTTGCCGCATTATACCGAATAATGGACTTTTTTCTGCCTTTAAACTGTAAAAAAATTGCTTTTTTCAATTGGCAATTAACGTGCTTCGTCAATCCATGCCATTTGAATGGCTTCCAGAAGCCCTTCGGTTGATTTGGTTGGTTCATCTTCAAAATCAGGAAGTGCACATACCCAGGCATGCAGGTCAGTAAAGCGAACCCATTGCGGATCCACGTCTGGATGCGCTTCATACAATTCAATCGCGATATCGAGGGTATCAGTCCAACGTAAACCCATGTCTATTCCTAAGCCTATTTACTGTGATGTAGTACTTTAGCAAATCTGCAAATTTCTGCGAGCTTTTGCCAGATCATCTCGTAATTTTTTACAACATGATATTAAAAAAAGGTGCCGTAAATACAATCATGGTCGCCACCAGAGCGCCCAATATGGCCCCTACCGCCACATCACTTGGATAATGCAGACCCAAGACCATTCTTGAGATTGCGACCAGAATGGCAAATGGCAACATTAAAAACAGCAAAAAAGGCACGATATAACCCAGTACGATTGTGACCATCACTGCATGCAAGGTATGTCCCGAAGGAAAACTAAAATGATCCAGCGGATGCTCACAGAGCCGAACAACCTGATGCACCTGATAAGGACGTGGCCGTACGGTCTTGGTTTTTAATAGTTTATAAATCAGGGTTCCAACCATACTGCCAAACACCAGATAAACAATCTGTAAGGTATACATCAGGCCCTGAATCAGCCAGACGGTAATCAGCATCAAATACCAGAATACGCCATTACCTAACCGGCTAATGATTTTAAAAAAAGCCGCAATGCGTTCTGAATGTGAAAAATGATTAAGATAAATACAGCCTTTTAAATCAATTTCTAAAAACTTTAATTTTGCATTCTGAAATTTCATTGTAGAGCTCTTATTGTTTTATGCCCTGCATTTCAGGTTTTGTACGACTGAAAAATAGAGCTTGTTCAAATTGACGCATGAGATAATCGCTATTCACCTTTTTTAGTTTCTTAATACCTGCATCCTTCTGTAATCGTTATAAATCGCCTAATTCAAACATCTAACAGATGAATTCTTACTACTATCCCAACCTACTCAGCCAACTTTTCCGATCATGTTGCAGCTGTAAACAAGTACATCCATGATCATTAGCGATCATTGCTCCACCGCTGGCCATCGCCTCCTGCACTATTCTAACCTTTCAATCCGACCTATCCCTGAACTGTTAATAGATAATTTATTTATACTGGTATTCAGTGAAATAAGTCTGAATTACCACATTCAATTCATTCTTTGAGAATAATTATCTAGCCTTTAACAAAACCTGAGAAGGATCGAATGTGCTTCGAGTATAGTGCAGTTATAGCGCCCAAGACTTTGGTGAAAATGTATCTGGAAGCCGCTTCTTGCCTTGCTCTTACTCAAAATTTGGTTATTTCAAAGCATTTAAAAGTTAAAGAGATATAACTATCCATACTTTTGATCAAGTATGAAATTAAGGTGTGACTGTTTTATGAATTGATTTATGGGAGCTGAATATTTCTTACATTATTAAACTTGCTGATGCTTTACGCCTGTTCTATCTGCCTTTTCAATTTCTTTACTATACTTCTGCTCAACTAATAACCGATTAAATACGTGATTCATGCCGATGGATTTAACTTATAAAATAGTTGCCATTTTGGGATATGATTTATTTTTTGAGATCACCTTTTATCCTCAAATTCCCAGTCAGGCAACAAAGCTACTCCAAACAATAAACATAAAATTGGAATTAAGACAGCTAACAATAAACTTAATGAAAACCAGCTAAATCCCCTATACATCACGATAAATAATCGTTTGGATTTGTTGCTATAAATTTTCGGTATTTTTAAATTCGACTCCACATTGCTCAAGCTCTTAATCACCTACTCCTACTTCAGTCCAAGCATAGATATGATTTTCCATATTAAAAATTCAGTTCGATCTTTCATCTTATCTTTTTATATTTATTTAAATTATTATTTGACTATATAAAAAACCCACTCTAGTGAGTGGGTTTTCGCAGTCAAATCAAATGATTCAAGAAATTAGTTTTTCTCTTTATCTATGATTTTGTTTGCTTGAATCCAAGGTATGAACGAGTACAAAACACTGTTTTGTACGAAGTGCAAGGAAGCAAAGCATTACTTTGAATGAAGCGCAAGGAATGAAAACCACTGTTTTCCTTTCTTTGAGGCACACAATTTTAACCAATGATGTTAGTCATTTTTACAAGACATAAAAAAGCCCCTGTTATAAAACAAGGGCTTTGTGACTCAGAAATTAGAACTTAGTTCTTTTCTTTATCAACAATTTTGTTTGCTTGGATCCAAGGCATCATCGCACGCAGTTTAGCACCAGTTTGTTCGATACCGTGAGCAGCGTTTTGACGACGACGAGCAGTCATAGATGGGTAGTTCAACGCACCTTCCTGGATGAACATCTTCGCATATTCACCAGATTGAATACGTTTAAGCGCATTACGCATTGCTTCACGAGACTGTTCGTTGATTACTTCAACGCCAGTTACGTATTCGCCGTATTCAGCATTGTTAGATACTGAGTAGTTCATGTCCGCGATACCGCCTTCGAACATCAAGTCAACGATCAATTTAAGTTCGTGTAGACATTCGAAGTACGCCATTTCAGGCGCATAACCAGCTTCAACCAGAGTTTCGAAGCCCATTTTAACCAGTTCAACAGCACCACCACAAAGAACCGCTTGCTCACCGAACAGGTCAGTTTCAGTTTCTTCACGGAAAGAAGTTTCGATGATACCAGTACGGCCGCCACCTACACCTGAAGCGTAAGAAAGCGCAACATTACGAGCATTACCAGAAGCATCTTGGTGGATCGCGATTAAGTCAGGAACACCTGAACCACGTTGGTATTCAGAACGTACAGTGTGACCAGGAGCTTTAGGCGCAACCATGATTACGTCTAGGTCTTTACGTGGAACAACTTGGTTATAAAGAACAGAGAAACCGTGAGCGAATGCAAGAGTCGCGCCTTCTTTGATGTTTGGTTCGATAACATCACGGTAAAGTTGAGCTTGGAACTCATCTGGAGTCAAGATCATTACTACGTCAGCTTGAGCTACAGCAGCAGGAACTTCAGCAACTTTAAGACCAGCGTTTTCAGCTTTTTTCCAAGAAGTAGAATTCGCGCGTAGACCAACAGTTACGTCAACGCCAGAATCTTTAAGGTTAAGCGCGTGTGCGTGACCTTGTGAACCGTAACCAATGATTGCTACTTTCTTAGATTGGATAATAGATAAGTCGCAGTCTTTATCGTAAAAAATTTGCATTGCTGTCTCCGCTTAAATGCTTGTGTGTCCGTTTCATCAGGCAATGATCCTTGATCACATTGCCTGAAGCCCCCTTCTTATTAGAATGAGGAAATAATTTAGAAAATTTAGATGGTTAGTACTTTTTCGCCGCGTGCGATACCTGATACGCCTGAACGCACCACTTCCAGAATCGTGTTTTCTGCTAATGCATCAATAAAACCGTCGATTTTCTCAGTCGTACCCGCGATTTGAATCGTGTAAGTTGTTGGCGTTACGTCAACCACCTGACCACGGAAAATATCGGTCGTACGTTTGATTTCATCACGGGTTGCGCCTAAAGCTTTCACTTTGATCAACATCAACTCACGTTCAATATGCGCACCTTCAGACAGATCCACCACTTTAACCACTTCTACCAGCTTGTTCAGCTGTTTAGTGATCTGTTCGATCTTGTGATCATCACCATAAGTCGTCAAAGTCAGACGTGAAAGTGTTGGGTCTTCAGTTGGCGCAACGTTCAATGTTTCAATGTTGTAGCCGCGTTGTGAGAATAAACCTACCAAGCGAGAAAGCGCGCCTGCTTCGTTTTCTACGAGTACAGAGATAATATGTCTCATTTCGTGCGCTCCCCTTTTGCTAACCACATATCCTGCATCGATTGACCCGCAACCAGCATTGGATATACGTGTTCTGTACGGTCAACCATTACGTTAATAAATACGCACTTATCATTGATTGCCATTGCTTCTTCAAGCTTAGACTCAAGCTCGTCTGCATGGTCAATCTGAATGCCTACATGACCATAAGCTTCCATCAATTTTGCAAAGTCAGGTAAAGACTCTACATAAGAGCTAGAGTGACGGCCTTCGTAGTTCATATCCTGCCACTGTTTCACCATACCTAGGGCACGGTTGTTCAGGCATAGAATTTTAACGTTCAAGCCATATTGCTTACAGGTAGAAAGTTCCTGGATACACATCTGAATAGACGCTTCACCAGTAATACAAACCACTTGCTGATCCGGGAATGCAAGCTTAGCCGCCATTGCATATGGCAGACCAACACCCATCGTACCTAGACCACCAGAGTTAATCCATTGACGAGGACGCTTGTAGCGATAATGCAATGCACCGAACATCTGATGCTGACCAACGTCAGACGTGATGATCGCTTCACCATTGGTGATTTTGTCTAGAGCACGAACCACTTGTTGAGGCTTCATTGAGCCATCAGTCGGTACATCGAACTTCAAGCCATGAACCTGACGCCATTCATCAATCTGTTTCCACCATGCCGCAATCGCTTCAGGATTTGGCTTGGACACATTCATTTGCTTCAACTGGTTCAGCATTTCGTTCAGTACAGGTTCTACTGCACCCACGATTGGAATGTGCGCCATGATGGTTTTAGAAATGGTCGCCGGATCGATGTCAATGTGAATGACTTTCGCATTCGGGCAGAATTTCGCAGGGTTATTGGTTACACGGTCATCGAAACGCGCGCCTACACACAGAATCACGTCTGCATTGTGCATGGTCATGTTTGCTTCGTAAGTACCGTGCATACCCAACATGCCGATGAACTGTGGATCATCGCCCGGGAATGCGCCAAGGCCCATCAGAGTATTGGTAACCGGGTAACCCAATAGATGCGCAAGCTCAGTTAATTGTGCTGAAGCATTGCCCTGAACCACGCCGCCGCCTGAGTAAATCACTGGGCGTTTCGCATGAATCAGTTCATCAATCGCTTTACGGATTTGACCTGAATGACCACGGTATGGTGGCTGATACGAACGCATCTTCACTTTTTCAGGATATTCGTAAGCAAATTTCTCTGCCGGGTTAGTTGCATCTTTAGGAATATCAACAACCACCGGACCTGGACGGCCAGATGACGCGATATAGAATGCTTTTTTGATAATTGCCGGAATTTCGCTGGCATGGCGAACCTGGAAGCTGTGCTTAACGATTGGGCGAGAAATACCGACCATATCAGTTTCTTGGAACGCATCCTCACCGATCAAATGGCTTGCAACCTGACCAGACAGGATCACCATTGGAATGGAATCCATATAAGCTGTTGCAATTGGAGTTACGGTATTGGTTGCGCCCGGACCTGATGTCACAAGCACGACACCAGTTTTACCTGTTACGCGCGAGTATGCATCTGCCATATGGCCGGCAGCCTGTTCGTGACGTACGAGGTAATGATTAATTTTGTCTTGTTGAAATAGCGCGTCGTAGATATGTAGAACTGCGCCGCCTGGATATCCAAAAACATGTTCAACGCCTTCATCCGCTAATGCGCGAACGAGCATTTCACCACCAGATAAAAGTTCCAACGTGATTCACCCTAATATTATTCACTGCACAAATGGGAGGCATTTGCAGTGTTCATTCATTAACTGTCTGCACTGTTATAGCACATAAATTTCATAGTTTTCATAGCAATAGGAAAAAAAATCTGGTCTCTTTACTGTTCGAGCAATACAAGACCTAAAACATGTTGGGATAAACATATTTTGCTTAGCTTTGTTCAATTTCTCGGCTAGAGAAATCGCCCACTGCATGAAATGACACTTGTTCGAAGGGTGATCGATCTAAGGCATATAAAACTACTGCAGCATTCTTGTGTTTTCAGTCTGTAAAGTCAAGTTTAAAAAACAGGCTATTATTGTTTCTACGTCTAAAATTTGCTGCTTTTACAGACAATTTCGACTTTAACTCTAGTTTTTAGCTTTAAAATTTTAATTTAAATCAATAAATTTCATATACTTAAAACTTTAATTTTATAAATTTTTAATATGTCTTATATAAAAAAATTGAATGAATTTTTAAAAAATTCAATGCAACTGTTTATAAATAATAGGACTTACGCATTG
>NZ_DCRI01000116.1:0-30630 GCF_002324975.1 Acinetobacter sp. UBA1496
TTTCATCGAACTCAGGTTAAATATTTGATCCAATAAAAAAAGGACGCTGATGCGTCCTTTTTTTATTCAGTCACTAATTCAGAAATTAGAAACGGAATTTAGCATTTAAGCCTACAGTTTGTGTATCAAGTGCATTGCCTTCAGCATTAGCATTTACATACGATGCACCTACAGCAACTGCTGGAGTGATGAAGTAGTTTACGTTTGCGCCCCAAGCTTTGTCTGGAGAATTAGCGTAGCTAGATTCCATATAAGATGCACCAACGCTTAATTTAGGGTTGATGTACAAAGTAGTACCTAGGTTGTAAGCAGTATCTTCACCATAAACCAAGCCGCTTTCGAAGCCAAGTGACATATTGGTACCGTCAATTGCGCCTACATATTTAGTACGAGCAGTGATTGCATCTTGGTCTTCAGCGATTGTTTGAGACTCAATAGCAGCTTTAACAACGCCGTTGTTGAACATGTTGAAAGCGTCATAAGAAGTTTGGTCTGCAACGCTTGTGTAACCTACAGCTACCAGGAAGTTAGGAATAGGAAGTACACCTACTTCTAATGCATAACGGTCGCCATTATCATCTGTTGGGTTACCAGCTTTGTTATCAGTGATAGTATGGCTATAAGAAGCGCTTGCATAAGCAGGAACAACTTTAGTTGGGATGTAAGCTTCACCTTTTGCACCAAAAGTATGGTGTACAGTACGATCACCAAATTCTTGTCCGTTTTCGCCGTATGTATAAGCAGCAGAAACATTAGATGCCTGGTTGATGAAAGCAGCTTCAGCTAAAGGACCTTTAGAAGCGTCTACATCTTTGAAGTAGTAAGTACCTTGAACAGCGCCAGTGAAGTCTTTGTCATTCGCAGTGTTGTCGATGTACTCTGACTGACCTTGAACTTCAAATTGATATGCTTGAGCACCGGTCATGGCTAGTAATAAAGCAGTGGCTAAACCGAGTTTTTTCATGATATTTACCATTTTGTTACAAAAGATGTACAACAGAAACGTATTGTATTGTAACAATTTATTAAGTCAATCTGATTTGAAATCGCTATTTTTTTGTGTAAAATCATTGTATTGATTTTGTTTAATAGTCTTTTAATTAGTAAATTTAGTTATTTTAGAAAAAAGCTTAAATAACAATGTTATATACAAAATAAATTGTTAGATCTAATCAGGAAAATGAATTAATAAAGGATTTTTTGATTGTTTAATTAAGTTGAATAGTGGACTTTAATTCAAAAAACCAATTTATTTATCATGAAAATAATCATGTTTATTACACTGAATTTAAGAAAGGCGTAAAAACTATAATATAAAACAAATTTATGAAAGAATTGACCGGTTTAGCGACAAAATCAGGGTTGAAATGTGAATTGTTTCACTGTTTTACCTATAAAATGTGATGTGTTATAAATCAGAGTAAATTAATGTGCTTTACATTGTTACCAAATTGACTGATAATAAAAAAATCAGGTTAGAGTTCATGTTTTTACATGGTAATTTGACTGATTCTCCACATATTTTTGTTTTTATCGGCCCAGCTTTCCCCAAGGTTGGGCTTTTTTTTGCCTGAATTTTTTAGAAGCATCAGTCTACGGATTAGTTCATAAAAGAAGATTAAAAAACAAGTATAGAAAGCCGTCAAAGATGATTCTAAAATGCACCTTAATGGTGCATTATTTCAATTTAGAAATAGCCTTGTTCTATAAAATTGCAAAAAAAAACCTCAATTTCTATAAAGAATTGAGGTTTTTTCGCCAAAATTTGCGGGTAAATCAAAAAATCTGCTGAGGAATAATTTAACTCGCCCTAATGCGGTGCATTATGCACCTAATTGTTGCACGTGTAAATAGTTCAGAAAGCAAGTTTTTTAATTTTCTTATATTTTAAATTATGAAATTTTCATTCCTATTTATGTTTTAGTGATAACAGATGGAAAATCCTGAAAATATAAAGAGCTAAAACCTTTAAGAACATAATAAAAACATTCTGAAAATCAATTACTTGGTAAGAAATATTGATGATGAGTAGGCGTTTATTTGTATAATCTATCTACTATTAAATGGGGAGTCCTTGATCCATGTGAAGGACTAAAAATCAAGATGAATACTTTGCGCTCTGAGAAAATCAGCAAACATCTGTACTGGTCGATGTCGATCATTATTTTATGTTTATTGTGTATTTGTATTCCCTTGATTATTGATAGTACTCAACATTATTTAAAATCAAAACAAACCTATCAGCAGCTTGATGCCTTACAACAGGTCACCGATCTCGCCAATAAGATCTCCCGTGAACGGGCACCCGCCAACAAAGTAATGTCCAGTTCGGTTGAGGAATTCGCCAAACATCAGCAGGAGTTAAGCGATTACCGTCAGGAAGTCGATCAACAGATGCAGATTACAGCTCAGGCACTCGATCAGGTCGGTTTTAATCACCTAAGCCAGCAACTTTTATCTGAATTGAAACCGAGCTTGCAGAATGGACGTCAGCAGGTCGATCTCTATACTCAGATACCTCGCCCGGAACGTACTGCGCAGGAAATGGATCAGGCCATTCTCGCGATGTTTAGTGCCTGGGATAGCAGCCGTGAAATTCTGAAAGGAGTAGTGATTGCCTCTGCTACGCCATCTGCCCGTTTGGATAATTACATGAGTGAAATCCTGTTTTTATCTGATCTCAGGGATCAATCGGGTCGGGTAGCGTCAAATGTTATGGCACATGTGACATTTGGAACCCGGATTCCAGAGCAAAACATTACCCGTTCCTTGCAGGTCCAGCATCAGGTACGTTATCTCTGGGATATCATTGATACGCTTCAGCCTGTTCAGGACAAAACCGATGAATTTATTCGTTTACATCAGCGGGTCGGAACTGAATTTATTCAGCAAGGTTTACCGATTGTGGAGCGGCTGATTGAAGATAGTCGGCAGCAGCGTCCTTACTATTTAACTGGAACTCAGCTGACTGAAGCCATTGTAGATAAATTTACAACAGTGATTGATTTGCAGAACTATTTACTGCAATACACCAAAGATGTGGCTATTAAGGAAATGCGCCACAGCCTGAATCATTTAATCTGGACAGTGGCTTTATCTGGAATTTCCCTGATTACGGCAATTTTGACCATGATTTTTGCGCGTAAACGCATCTTTATTCCTTTAATTCGCGCACGTAAAATTTTATTCGATTTGTCCACTGGGTCTGAACGGAAGCAAGCCCAATCAAAACTAAAAATAGACCGGCCTACTGAATCCTTATTTACAGCAATTCAAAAACTGCAGCATACACTGCAAGAGCGTGAAGCATTAGAATTTCGACTGAAAAATATTGCCCATTCCGATTCCCTGACCGGACTGGCTAACCGTTTTGCGCTCGATGAATATATCCGTTTTATGGAAACGCATCCGACCCAGTTTAAGCGAACCTGCCTAATGATTATTGATATTGATCATTTTAAACAGGTCAATGATCAATATGGGCATATTATTGGTGATCAGGTTATTCAACTGGTTGCAGAACGCTTAAAAGCCAATGTCCGTGCTTCGGATCTGCTGGTTCGCTATGGCGGAGACGAATTTCTCGTCCTGATTGAAAATATCGAGATGCAGCATGCTTTCATGCTGGCGAATAAAATCCGGACTGAAGTCGCTGAGCATTCTATTCTGACCTCAGCCGATGAAGATATTCATGTATCGGTGAGTATTGGGATGGCGATTGGCGCAGAGTCATGGATTGCGTTACTGGAACAGGCCGATGAGGCGTTATTTAAGGCTAAAGCGAAAGGACGTAATATTGTAGAAGTGGCTTGATGCTTTTTAATTGTTTTTGATTTATAAAGAATTAATTCAATTAAAGCTTATAAAAAATGAATCAAGATCAAGAAGCGCGTTTAGAAAAAATATTTCGAGATAACCATAATAGAGGCATCGCCATAGCGATTATTGGCTGCTGGGGTATTGGAAAAACTTTTGCTTGGAATAAATTTATTCGAGAAGGAGCAGGATTAGAAAAAGATAGAAGGTATTTACCATTAAATATTCGTCTCAAATATCCGAACATTTTTAATAAAAAATATTCCTATGTTTCGTTGTTTGGTATTGAGAGTTTGGCTGATCTTAAAGTAGCTATCTCGACAAATATGAGTCGTAACTATTTTAATAAAGAATCAACACAATTTTTTGAGACTCCTAAGTTTTTGAAAAAGAGCTTATCCGCATTGCGTGATGTAAAATTCAGTGGAAGTGGTGAAGGATTTGGTATCAGTTCATCAGCTGAAATTTTTGAAGCAGTTTTATATTCCCAAGTTAAAGATGCGATTATTTGTTTTGATGATTTTGAACGCATGTCCAAAAAGTTAGAGATTCAAGATGTGATGGGGTTAGCGAATCAACTTAAGTCAGAACGAAGCTGTCAAGTCATCTTAATTTTAGACGAGTCGAAAACAGATGGTGAAAGTAAGAATAAATATGCTGAATACAAAGAAAAATTGATTGATGAAACAATTAAGATTACATCTGTTGAACCCTTAATTCGTAAAAATACAAAAGGGATTGATGAGCCATTAGTAGATTTAATGGTGAAGTTTGCTGATGAGTTAGAAATTCATAATTTTCGGTTTTTTCAGAAAGTGATAAAACTCTATAAGAAATTTACAGTGCAATTGTCTGATGATGTAGCTTACTCAACTAAAGAAATAATTCTTATACGAGTTCTTCAAGGATATTTTATTGAAGATTTTGGTATTGAAAAAGATTTGAAGTGGAGTGATTTCTCTACTGACAATGCGCTTATTTTAATGGATCATCCAGAGGAAAATGAATTAGAAAGCATAAAAATACAGACACTAAGAAAACTAAATGGAATTTCTTACAAATTTGTACATGATGCGGATCAATGGTTAATTGAATTCAAAAGGTGGTTTGATTAAAAAGGAGAGCCTGATTTTTCAAAACTTAATGAGTTAGCTAATTCAGATTTAATTTCTGACAAAAGTAATAATACAAAAGAAATTTTAGAAAATTTGATGACTCAATGGCGTAATTTGCAAGTCAGTCTGAATTATTGTGAAGAGCTATATAAGGCATCACAAGAATCAATAAGTTTTAATAATTTGGAAAATTTATATTTTCATTGTTTCTTATTGAAGAAATTTGGGCGTAATGATCTATCAAAGCAATTGAAATTAGAGATTTTAAACTATCTGGTTAATAAACTCCCTACTAATTATGAAGAAATTTGGGACAATGCAACACATTTTGGATTCAAAAAAAATAATTTATTTCATTGGTATATAAAACGTTGGAAAAGCCAAAATCCATCAGTTGGTTTACCATCTTTATTTGATGTACTAAAAGTTTATATATTGGATAGAAGTATCAAAAATAAGGCAAGCTTAGTACTAAAAAATGCAGTTCAAAATGATTGGGAGAATTTTATTTTTTCAGGCTCTTCAGTAGATGAAGAGTTAAAAAAAATTCATAAAGGAGAAATAATGACTCGAATTCTACAGCAGAATATAGATGTAACTTTAACTCCTTTGATCAAGCAAAATATCGAAGCAATTTTAGTTAATAAACTTAATTTTAGTAATGATCCAGCAAATAAGAAAAATATCGAATTTGTAATAGAAAACTTTAAAAAAGAAGGGCTCTTATGAGCCCTTTCTAAATCACTTCAACAACGGCTTTAAGAATTTCCCTGTATGTGAAGCCTTAACTTTCACAACATCTTCCGGAGTACCTTCCGCGATAATCATACCGCCACCCGCACCACCTTCAGGGCCAAGGTCTACCACCCAGTCTGCAGTCTTGATCACATCCAGGTTATGTTCAATCACCACAATGGTATTCCCTTTATTACGTAGCTCATGCAGGATGTCCAGCAGCTTGGCAATATCATGGAAATGCAGACCAGTCGTTGGTTCATCCAGGACATACAAGGTTTTGCCGGTATCCCGTTTGGCCAGTTCACGTGCCAGTTTTACACGCTGTGCTTCGCCACCAGAAAGCGTCGTCGCTGACTGACCCAGACGAATATAACCCAGACCGACCTGATGCAAGGTTTCCAGACGGCGATGAATCACTGGAATCGCATCAAAGAAATGCATGGCATCTTCAACGGTCATCTGTAATACATCAGAAATATTCTTGCCTTTGTAGTTCACTTCTAGCGTTTCACGGTTATAACGCTTGCCATGACAGGCGTCACACGGCACATACATATCAGGCAGGAAGTGCATCGCCACCTTGATCATGCCATCACCTTCACAGGCCTCACAGCGTCCGCCTTTCACGTTAAACGAGAAACGGCCAGCGGTATAACCCCGCGCTTTGGCTTCCGGAGTCTGTGAAAACAGTTCACGAATTGGAGTAAACAAGCCGGTATAAGTTGCTGGGTTTGAACGTGGTGTACGTCCAATCGGGCTCTGGTCAATATCAACCACTTTATCCAGAAATTGCAAACCATCAATCGAATCAAACTTCTCGGCAGTCAGTGTGGTTGCACCATTCAGCTGAGTTGCTGCCAGTGGCAACAGAGTCCGGTTAATCAACGTAGATTTACCGGAACCTGAAACACCGGTGACACAAGTCATGATTCCCAATGGAATGGTCAGATCGACTTTCTTTAGGTTATGCCCGGCAGCACCCATCAGCTTAATTTTTTCTTCTGGTTTCGGTGGCTGAACCCGTTTTTTCGGCACTTCAATTTTCAGTTTGCCAGACAGATATTTACCAGTCAGGGAATCTTTGTTTTCAGCGAGTTCCTGATAGGTTCCTTCTGCAATCACATGACCGCCATGCACACCGGCACCCGGACCAATATCAATAATATGGTCTGCTGCACGAATGGCATCTTCATCATGTTCGACCACTAAAACAGTATTACCGAGGTCACGCAGACGAATCAGGGTTTGTAACAGGCGATCATTATCACGCTGATGCAGACCAATCGAAGGTTCATCCAGCACATACATCACGCCCATGAGGCCAGCACCAATTTGTGAGGCCAGACGGATACGCTGTGCTTCACCACCAGACAGGGTTTCAGCAGAACGGGACAGGCTCAAATAGTTCAGACCGACAGATACCAGGAAGTGCAGACGCTCACGGATTTCCTTAAAAATCTTGTCCGCAATTTCACCACGCGCACCTTCCAGATTAATACCCTGATAATAGCTCTCGGCATCGCCAATCGACATGCGAGTAACGTCGGCAATGGTCTTATCCAGAATTTTCACATTACGCGAGATTTCATTCAGACGTGAACCATCACAAGCATCACAGGCAGCATTAGAGAGATACTGCGCCAGATCATCACGCACATAATTGCTTTCGGTTTCGCGGTAACGGCGTTCCAGATGCGGCAAGATACCTTCAAATGGCATCACCCGGTTATGACGACGACCACGTTCATCAATATAGCTCAGGTCAATTTTTTCTTTGCCAGTGCCATAGAGGAATTTCTTCTTGGTATTGGCATCCAGTTCATTCCAAGGCGTTTCTAGAGAAAAACCAAAATGCTCGGCTACTTTTTGCAGCATGCCATAATAATACGGACGCTGACGATCCCAGCCACGAATCGCACCCTGGCTGATGCTGACCTCCTGATTGGGAATCAGTTTGTCTGCACTGAAATGGCTGCGGGTACCCAAACCATCACAGACCGGGCAGGCACCGAAGGGATTGTTAAATGAAAATAGGCGTGGCTCCAGTTCTGCCACAGCGCGGTCACATTCCGGGCAGGAGTGTTTGGCAGAAAACACGCGATCATCATTTTCGCCTTTCATCCAGGACAGGATCGCAATATCTCCACCGAGACGCAGTGCAGTTTCAAAACTTTCTGCAATCCGGTTACCGAGATCATCACGTACCTTAAAGCGGTCAACCACGACTTCAATGGTATGTTTTTTCTTTTTGTCCAACTCGGGTGGTGGATCAATTTCCATGATCTCGCCATCAACACGCGCACGCACAAAGCCTTGGCTTTGCAGTTGCTCAAATAACGCTGTGTACTCACCCTTACGTTCTCGCACGACAGGCGCTAACAATAACAGCGCAGTGCCTTCTTCCAGTTCTTTAACCGCATCGACCATTTCAGTTACGGTCTGTGCCACCATGGGCAGATCGTGTTCCGGACAGTAAGGTGTACCTACGCGTGCATAGAGCAGACGTAAATAGTCATAGATTTCGGTAATGGTACCTACAGTCGAACGCGGGTTATGGCTAGTCGATTTCTGTTCGATAGCAATGGCTGGGCTTAGGCCCTCAATCGAATCAACTTCCGGCTTTTCCATTTGCGAAAGGAATTGACGCGCGTAGGCAGACAGAGATTCTACATAACGGCGTTGACCTTCCGCATATAACGTATCGAATGCCAGTGAGGACTTACCTGAACCAGACAGTCCCGTAATCACCACAAACTTGTCGCGTGGAATATCAAGGTTCACATTTTTCAGGTTATGGGTACGTGCACCTCGAATACGGATGTGACTTTGGCTCATGCAATGATCCTAGAAAATTCATCAAAAACCTTTATATGATACCGAATGAAAAATGTTCAAGTGCAAATAAAAGTATTTTAAACGTCAAGTTGTGTCGGATATTGGTCAAAAGATCAGTACTAAAGCAACTGGGGGAAAACGTAGATTAGATTTGCTCTTTTCCAAACATCTAATAGATAAAATTTCATGATGCATAACGACATCAAAATTAGCTTCACTTTCCATCATTTAGGGTTTGGTTTAAAAATAAAAAAGCCCTGCATTGGACAGGGCTTAGTCAATAGAAACTAAAATTAATCATCCAGACCTGGCCATTGGCGCTGTTCATAAGCACTGTCCCAGAACAGCCATTCCAGACGTGCTGCATGGGTATAGGCCTGATGCATTTTTTCCAGAGTATCAGCATCGACCCGCGCTGCCACCCGATCCACAGTGGCAATTACATTGCGTACCGCTGTATGAAAATCTTCACCGGCATAGGTATCAATCCAGGCCTGATACGGATTATTCGGCGCTGCCTTATCGATAATATCCTTACCCACTTCTGCATAGATCCAGAAACATGGCAAAAGGGCAGCCAGAACTACCGGATAACTTTCCGCCCAAGCCGTTGCCTGTAAATAAGCGGTGTAATGATGGCAAGCCAGAGTCAAAGGTGTATTTTCAAATTGAGTCTTATTGATGCCAAAATCCTGCATAAAGCCATCATGCAGGCTACGTTCGACCACAATGGCAGTTTTAGCGGCTTCACTAAACTGGATCACGTCATCTGCTTCAAAAGCTTTGGCTGCACAGACCGCCAGTGCACGACCATAGGCCAGCAGATAATGCGCATCCTGAATTACATAATGACTAAAAGCTTCACGGCTTAATGTTCCCTGCGCCAGTTGCTGGTTAAAAGGCAGCGCCAATGTCTTTTGATAAAGTCCGAGATTACGTTGCCATACGTCTTGAGAGAAACCCATACTGAAATCCTTAGCAGTTGAAGTCAAAACATCCAGCACTATAGCAAAGATGAATCTGTTTAAAAGATCAGCAAATCTGAAAAGCAGAAAATACCTAAAAATGGTTCAGGAAGTGCTTTGGTTTATGCGGCAAAAGTTTCATAATTGGGACAACTTTGAGTCTTAGTATTTCTCTACGTTTAAAGAAATGCATTTAATGAAATTTATCTAAGGTCGATATATATGTTGAAACACTTTGGTTTCTCAATCGTATTTTCGATCGTGTGCCTTGGTTTGTCTGCTTATTGGGGATTTACCTATGGTCCTGAAGCGGGCCTGCAAACCATGTTCACAGCACTGACCATCACCGCTATTCTGGCGATTATGGAAGTGTCGTTGTCGTTTGATAACGCGGTTGTCAATGCATCCGTCCTGCGCGGTTGGGATCATTTCTGGAAAATGATTTTCCTGACGGTCGGGATTCTGGTTGCAGTTTTCGGGATGCGCCTGATTTTCCCGGTGGTCATTGTGGCCGTGACTGCGGATATGGGCTTTATGGAAGTGGTGCAGCTCGCCTTAAATGCACCAAAAGAATATTCGGCTAAACTGATGGCACATCATGCCGAGATTTCTGCTTTTGGTGGTGCCTTCCTGATGCTGGTATTTCTGAACTTCTTCCTGGATGAAGAAAAAGACACCCACTGGTTCCGCATGCTGGAACGCCGTCTGGCGTATCTGGCGAATGTTCCGGCGATGTCAGTCTTTATTACCCTGATTGCCTTGTTAATCATGGATTTTCAGGTCGAAGAAGCAAAACGTCTGGATGTTATTCTGGCCGGGATCTGGGGGATCGTGATTTATATCGGGGTACAGGTCCTAAGCCATATGCTGGGCGGGGAACCGGAAGTAGACGAAGAGGGTAATGCCGTTCGTCACGATGCTGAAGGTGTACCGACTGGCGTGGTAAAAGCCGGCTTTGGTGGTTTTCTTTATCTGGAAGTACTCGATGCATCTTTCAGTTTTGACGGTGTAATCGGTGCCTTTGCGATTACGTCTGACGTGGTAATCATCATGTTAGGCTTGGCCATCGGTGCGATGTTCGTGCGTTCGATGACTATTTACCTGGTCGATAAAGGCACGCTGGATGCCTATATCTATCTGGAACATGGCGCACACTATGCGATTGGTGCGCTGGCATTTATCATGCTGGCAAGCAGTACCGGTGTGCATATTCCTGAAGTGGTGACTGGTCTGATCGGTGTGGCTTTCATTATCTGGGCAGTCATTGCTTCGATCCAATATACCAAGCGTCAGTTATTAAAAGCAGGCAAATAGTCCTGTGACCACTGAACAGAAGCGTAGCTCCGGCTACGCTTTTTTATTTTTCAGATAGTCCTCATCTTTATTTCAAATAAAATTCATGCATTCCTTTGAGCGGAATGGCCTATAATCTACGCATCAAGATTAACTAACTCGATCGCCAGACTTTATGATGAATGCCTTAGAACGTCGCTCGACCTTTGCCCTGAGCAGTATTTTCGCACTGCGCATGCTGGGGTTGTTTATGATCATCCCTGTATTCTCTGTAGCAGGGCAGTCATATGAATATGCTACGCCAGCACTCATTGGTCTGGCGGTGGGTATTTATGGCCTGACACAGGCCATTTTACAGATTCCGTTTAGCCTGGTTGCAGACCGCTATAGCCGTAAGCCATTGGTGGTTTTGGGCTTGTTGCTATTCGCTCTAGGTGGCGCGATTGCTGCGATGTCTGACACCATTTATGGCGTAATCGTCGGTCGTGCGATTGCGGGTGGTGGAGCAGTTTCAGCGGTGGTAATGGCCTTATTGGCTGATGTGACCCGTGAAGAAAACCGCATGAAAGCCATGGCGGTGATGGGCATGAGTATCGGTCTGTCCTTTGTGGTGGCCTTTACCATGGGGCCATGGGTGACAGGACTGGTCGGCATTTCCGGTCTGTTCTGGGTGACCACAGTGATGGGACTGGCTGCGATTGCGATGCTGTTGATGGTTCCTAAAGTTACCCGTCATCATAAAAATTTTCAGCAGGGCTATCTGGAGCAGCTAAAACAGGTCCTGAAAATGGGGGACCTGAACCGTCTGCATATTTCAGTATTTACCCTGCATTTGCTACTTACAGCGATGTTTATTTATGTGCCATCGCAACTGATTGAAGTTGCTGAACTGCCATTATCGAGTCATGGTTGGGTCTATCTGCCGCTGCTGGTCGTCAGTCTGTTTTTTGCCTTCCCGAGCATTGTACTGGCAGAGAAATATCGCAAGATGCGCAGTATTTTCCTGACAGCGATTGGCGGGATTATTCTGGGTCTGTTGATCATGATTTTTGGCTTTGAATCCAAATATGTGCTGATCGGTGGATTAGGTTTATTCTTTATTGCCTTTAACGTCATGGAAGCCTTATTGCCCTCATGGTTGTCCAAAGCAGCCCCGATTCAATCTAAAGCCACTGCGATGGGCGTGAATGCCAGCAGCCAGTTCTTGGGTGCGTTTTTTGGCGGGATTATCGGTGGACAATTGTTGTTACTCAACAACACTTCGCTCGGTTGGAGTATTTTATCGGCAATTGCTATAATTTGGCTGCTCATGAGTTTTGGGTTAGCTCAACCACGCTATCTTTCATCGCTCGTGCTTCGTCTGCCAGAGAGTAAACAAACAGATGAATGGACTTCTCAACTTTTGGCGATTCGTGGTATTGAAGAGGTTGTGGTCATGTCTGAACAGCAAGTCGCCTTTGTCAAGGTCGATAAACAGCAGGTTGATGATGTTTCGCGACAACAATTAACGCACTTGTTAGGTAAAGAGGTAGCCATTTAAACATAACTCTTATAAAGTAAAATATAGAAATAAATAGGAAGTGTACGTCTGATGCGTGGTGTTAATAAGGTCATTTTAGTTGGTACTTTAGGTCGAGATCCTGAGACCAAAACTTTCCCAAATGGTGGTTCTCTCACTCAATTCTCTATCGCAACCAGCGATTCATGGACTGATAAAAATACGGGCGAACGTAAAGAGCAAACCGAATGGCATCGTATTGTGCTGCATAACCGTTTAGGTGAAATTGCACAGCAATATCTGCGCAAAGGTTCTAAAGTTTATATCGAAGGTTCATTACGTACCCGTCAATGGACAGATCAAAGCGGTCAAGAACGCTACACAACGGAAATCCGTGGTGAGCAAATGCAAATGCTGGATTCTGGTCGTCCACAAGGCGAGCAAGGCGATAACGGTTTTAACCAGCCACGTTTTAATAACAATAACCAGGGTGGCGGTTATGGCAATAATCCTCAAGGTGGTTATGGCTCAGCGCCTCAGCAAGGCGGTTTTAACAATAATCAGGGCGGTGGTTATGGCAACAATAGCCAAAATAACCAGGGTGGTTATGCGCCGAAGTCTGCACCTGCTCCAGTAGCAGCGCCTGCAGCTGATCTGGATGATGATCTTCCGTTTTGATCCCGATATTAGAAAGGTAAATCATCATGAAAACCCGCCATTTGGCGGGTTTTTCATATCTAGGTTCTTCTATTTTTTCACGGACACCCACATGGTGATCACTGCCCGAAATATGACTTCTTCTGCAGTATCTTTAATTTCTACATTGACCAGATAATCGCTGCCTTCGTTCCATATAAAGTTAGGCTCGGCGGGTGTCGCAATCGCGATCAGATCAGTAGTGGCTTTTTTGACATATTCGACCTGCATACCCTTGGGAATCCAGCGATGAGTTTTCGGAACGGTTGCATCGGTCATGGTGCCGCCTGCCAGTTCAGCCATGTTACACATGGCAATCGCGTGTACAGTGCCTAAATGGTTCAGCACGGCACGATGTTTCTTGACGCTCACTGCACAATATCCAGGCTTTAAATCTTCAAACAGTGGAGAAATACTGCCGAAATAGGGTGCTTTTAGACAAAGTAATTTAGAAAAAAGATATTTACCGGCTGGCTTATTTTCTAGGCTTTTCCAGATTTTTAGGGCTTGGCTCATCTATAACTTCCTGTATATTATTTTTAATCAGAATAATATTCTCATACAGAATATTATTCTGTATTGGCACATCTGACAAAAACCAGACATCAGGCTGCCAGCCTGCTTTTAAAAAATAGAGAGGATTTAAATATTAAAAATGCAAAACATGGAATTGCTGGAAAGGATTTTTAAGGGAAGACGGGCTTTACTCAAACGTCAGATTCTGGAATGTGCATTGACAGAGTTTCTGCGTACAGGCATTGCTGCGACTACGATTGAAATGATCCGTGATCAGGCCGATACCAGTATCGGGGCGATCTACCATCATTTTAAAAACAAGGAAGGGATCATTGCAGCACTGTATATTTCAGCACTTACAGATCAGTCGGAGCAGCGTTTGCAGGCTTTGTCACAAGTTCAGGGTATTGAACAAGGCATACAGGCAGTGATTCAGAGTTATATCGATTGGGTCGTAGCGTATCCTGACTTTGCCCGCTTTCTTTATGCTGCGCATCATACAGTTCAAAGTAGTGACTTCAAAAAGGAGTTACAGCAGTCGAATCAGCAGCGCAATCAGGAATTAAAACAATGGCTGGCTCAACAGATAGATGCCAATCAATTACAAGCTGTTCCCTTAGAACTGCTTATGTCATTGATCATTGGACACACTGAAAGTTATTGCCGGAGCTGGTTATCTAGTCGAGTCCATACCTCTCCCAAACACTATGCAGCAGCCCTGGCAAAATCGGCCTGGCAATCTATACAGTATTTTCAAGAAAGTAAAACCGTCAAAATCGATTAAACAAATCAGAAAGATAAAAATAAAAGGAATTATAAATCTGAAAAACCGATAATTTTTATGAAAAGTTACGGTTTTACCTATCGGTGGTTTTTGCGTATTCTTAACTACATCAAATGAACACACACTTTCACGAATAGATAGGAATAGACTTATGAGTTTAATCAATACTGAAGTTAAGCCATTCAACGCAACTGCTTACCACAATGGTCAATTTATTGAAGTGTCTGAGCAAGATATGAAAGGCAAATGGTCTGTAGTATTCTTCTATCCTGCTGACTTCACATTTGTTTGTCCAACAGAATTAGGCGATCTTGCTGATCAGTATACTGAATTCCAGAAACTGGGTGTAGAAATCTACTCAGTATCTACAGACACGCACTTCACGCACAAAGCTTGGCACGATACGTCTGATGTGATTGGTAAAATCCAGTATCCAATGATTGGCGATCCAACCTGGACTTTGGCGAAAAACTTTGAAGTGCTGATTGAAGCTGATGGTCTGGCGGATCGTGGTACTTTCGTGATCGATCCAGACGGTAAAATCCAGATCGTTGAAATCAACGCGGGTGGTATCGGTCGTGACGCGCAAGAACTGCTTCGTAAAGTAAAAGCGGCTCAATATGTACATGCTCATCCAGGTGAAGTATGTCCTGCAAAATGGAAAGAAGGTGAAGCGACTCTTGCTCCTTCAATCGACTTGGTCGGTAAAATCTAATTCGGTAAGACTTTATCGAAATTAAAAAACCCAGCCCTCAGCGCTGGGTTTTTTATTATCTACTGCTCATGACTACTTAAATTAACGTCTTATAGCAACGCTAAAGTTATAAGTAGCTACACAGAAATCTAAGAGTCGAATCGTCTTATATTTGAAATACTGCATTCTAGAAGTACGGTATTGATGACTGCTGATAAAGCTTAAAATGGCTGCATGTTCATCCTATTGTGTATAGGAGTAAAAGATGAAAAAAATTATTGGTGTTTACCGTAATCAAAACATGCATTGGGTCGGTGATGGCTTCCCGGTCAAAAACCTGTTTTCTTATGACCGTCTGGGGCAGGCCATTAGCCCATTTTTATTGCTGGATTATGCAGCGCCGTATCACTTTGCGCCAACCACTGAGCAGTATGGTGTAGGTTCACATCCGCATCGTGGTTTTGAAACTGTAACCTTGGCCTATCAGGGGGCAGTGACCCACCAGGACTCCAGTGGCGGTGGCGGTACGATTCAGACCGGTGATGTACAGTGGATGACAGCGGGTGCAGGGGTGGTGCATGAAGAATTTCATTCTCCAGATTTTGCGCAAAAGGGCGGCCTGTTTGAAATGGTTCAACTCTGGGTCAACTTGCCAACCAAAGACAAAATGACCGCGCCACGTTATCAGGCCATTACTGCAGCTGAGATTCCACGGATTGAAATGGATGAAGGTGCAGGACATATCCGGGTGATTGCCGGAGAATTCGGAGGTCATCATGGCCCTGCGCATACCTTTAGTCCGGTGAATGTCTGGGATGGCGAGCTAAAAGCGGAGTATGAAACTACGTTGCATGTACCTGCCGGACATAATGCTTTGCTGGTTGTACTGGCGGGTGAGCTGGTGGTAAATGGCAGTCAAAAAGTCCTGGATAGCTCTATTGTCATGTTTGCGCGCGATGATGATCCTGAAATTCAGCTACAGGCCGATCAGGACACTAAATTTTTGCTTTTGACCGGTGAGCCGCTGAATGAACCTATTCAAGGCTATGGCCCATTTGTAATGAATACCAAGGAAGAAATTATTCAGGCATTTCAAGATTTTAATCAGGGTAAATTTGGTGAAATCGCGGTACAGGCCGAATAATACAGTCAGTCTTAAAACAAAAAAGCCTCTGCACAAGCAGAGGCTTTTTTTTCTAATGCGCTGGAATTTCTTGTCGTTTTTACGAGTTTCTTGGATAAATTCATTTTGTTTATCTCTATGAATTTATCTCTTTCTTGTGCTGCATATTATAGAGTGTTTTGCGGTCTTTGTAAACCGATGATTAAAAAATCGGTTAATTAAATCATTTGTTTTTTAAAGATTTATTTTTAAATATTTAAATATAATGGCGGTTTAAGTTACTCTATATAAAGACGTTTTTTGCTATTCAAAAAATGTAATTTATTTGTAAAGTTACGTTAACTGAGACTTACGAAAAAAAAGTATTCTGGAAGATTTTAATAACCTATTTGCCGAAAGCATGGTTCATAATTTCTTTTAGTTTTTCAATGACGGATGATCAGATTGGATATCGCAGTAATTGGTAGTGGCATGGCTGGACTGGCTACTGCCAGAATTCTTCAGGACGCAGGACATCGCATTACTATTTTTGAAGCGCTTCAAGGTCGTGGCATGGACAGTCATAGTCTCGAATTTGAAGGAGGCCTCATTGACGCACCTTTACGTGTGATGAATCCTTATCTGTGGAAAAATACCTTAAGTTTGGCGACTCATCTGGGCATTAAAACTTACCCGGTACGTACTTATATGGCCTGCAGTTGGCTGTTTGAAGACCGGGTAGAAACCTGGCTAACCACGTCACGTAGCCGGATTGGCAATATTCCGATTATTAATAACCGCAAAGGCATCCAGCAATATGGCTGGCGTCTGGTCAAAGGTTTGTTGCAACTCAAAACAGCCTTGGCAAAATTCTTTAAATCTAAAAATCAGGACATTAGCCTAGCAGAATTTATCAATCGTAACGAGATTGAAGAAGTGTTCTGGCATGGTGCAGTGATGCCAGTGCTGTATACCATTTGTACCTGTAACCCGAAAACCATTGGTGAATGGCCAGCCAAACCTTTATTGATTTTCCTGCGTCAGCTAACGGATGGTGATGCCTTGTTACGTATGCAGGGTGGAACTCCGGCTTTGGTAGACAAACTGATTGAAGGCATTCACATTGAAAGTGGTGCACCAATTGTCTCAGTGAAAGAGCAGGGCGACAAAGTACTGGTAGAAAATGCAGCCGGCTTGTCGAAAACCTTTGATCGTGTCGTGGTTGCGACACCAACCAATCATATTGATGAATTCCTGGATCATGAGCAGTTTGGCCGTGATATCGAGCTGTTAAAGAAATTCAAATTCGAACAGGGCGAATTGGTCATTCACCGTGATAGCAGCGTGATGCCTCCAAAGCGTAAGGACTGGGCTGTACTCAGCTATATGATGGATCGCAAGTTTACCCGTCAGCAATTTACGGTTTGGCTGAATGCGGTTGAACCGAGTCTAGTGGGTAAATCTCCGGTATTCCAGACCTGGCGTCCTGTGACTGAGATTGATCCGAGAAAAGTGATCTCATCAGTGACCTTGACCCGTGCGGTAGTGGATGCCAATACTATCGCTCTCAATAAAGAATTACAGCATCGTCATCTGGAAATGAACCGTAAAGTCTTCTACTGCGGTTCGTGGTCATCGGATGGTTTACCAATCTTGGAATCTGCAGTGACTTCTGCCATGAAAATTGCTGCAATTATGGGAGCACCGTTGCCATTTGAAGGACTTAAACCTAAGATCGAGGTAGCACCCCAGCTCGGTTATTGATTGATGCAATGGTTTCAGGCACTTCGTCAGCGTCTTCCTCAACACAAATATGCAATTGATGCATCGTTGCTGGGAGACCACTCGCAGTTGCCCTGGAGCAATCTGGGTTATTGGCAGGCAGGGCAGCAGGATTATGTAGCTGCCTGTCGAACTTTGGCTGACCATCTGGCAGAAACGGTTGGTTTAAATTCAAAAGACAAATTGCTGGATCTAGGCTGTGGCCAAGGTGCCAGCCTGTTGCACTGGCAGCAACGCTATCAGGTGCAATATCTGGCCGGTGTGGAACTTCAGCCAGCTTGCGTGGCAAATATTCAGCAGCATTTACCTGATCTCAATGCCATTTATCCGGCTTCTTTCCTGCGTTTAAAAGACATGCATTTTTCCCAGCGCTTTGATGTGGTGCTGTGTCTAGATGCTGCCTATCATAGTCCCGTTCCCGAACTTCTAGATCAGGTACGCAGTGTATTGAACGCCAATGCACGGATTGGCTTTCATCATCTGATCTTGTCGGAAAAATGGAACAGCTTGAATGCGCTGCAAAAGCGTAAATATCAGTTTCTGCTGAAATCCGCCGATGTCGATTTAAAAAACCTGATGTCGGAAAATGAGCTTTATCATTGTCTGGAAAATTTTGAATTTAAGAATATTCAGATTGAAGATCTGTCCGAAGCGGTATTTTCAGGTTTTGCTGATTATGTGAATCAGCATTTAAATTCAAAGAAATTGAAACAAAAAGTCAAAAGACTGAATCGGTTTAAAATCCAGATGACGGCAAAGCTTTGTCAGAAGTTATATCAGGAGGGGATTGTAAGATATGTACAGGTGACAGCACAGGCGATCTAAAGACTAGAGATAAGCTAGATAAAAATACCAAGCCCAGAAACATCAAAGCCTCACTAAAAAGCGAGGCTAAGAAAATGGTGCCGGCACACGGATTCGAACTGTGGACCTACTGATTACAAGTCAGTTGCTCTACCAACTGAGCTATGCCGGCGTTGTGGAGTGCATTTTACAGATTTTTCTTAAGGGCGCAAGCCAAAAAATAACCGTTCAATCTTATAACGAATTTTTTATTGCTGATCATTGAATCATCTTCACTCAGGCATCTACATTTAAATCATGAAATTGCCCACATCAGTGATATGGGCAAGGGTAAAGGACTGATATTTAAAATCTATTATGAGTGAGTTAAAAGGGATTTATCTGCTTTTGAGTATCCGATCCAGGTCTTGTGCGCATTCCTCTAAAGTAAAGGCCATATCAAACTGCATTTGAGGTTTGAGTTCTTGAGCGAGACTTCTCCACTGTTCAATTAGTTTTAGGGCTTTTTGAATCTTATGTTTGTTGACGTCTTTGGCAATGGTCGGGGTATAACCACCGCGTTTGGCATTTTTTATCTGTTTCATGTAGTTTGCGCTGTTATTCATGTCCACTCTCCGAATAGCAGTGTTTCCACTTTTTTCTAACCCAAATAAGGAAGGCTCAAGCAATAACGTTTTCTATCTTTTGGTTTTTATTCTCCTTTTATCCTGTTTTGATTCCACCATAACATAGCGATGATGACAATGAAATTAAGCTATTTTTATGCCAGATTTTGTTTCCATCATATAAATAAACTAAAAGAAGAACATAAAGTTAAGAAAGCAATAAAAATGGATATATCATGATTTTATCCAAAGAATTTATTTCAATATATCCCAGCCTATGCTCTCCTTTCTTTAAGTCTATAAAAAGAAGAAGCAAGCGATACTCTCTTCAAAAATAACCAATAAAACGAATCATCCTTTTTTCAATTCCTCTGTTCAAGATGCTCACTTTTAAGGTTTTAGACTATAAAAAAAGCCCAATATAAAATTGGGCTAGGGCTTAAGGCTCGACTTCTAGCGGATCACCATCTTCAGGACGAAGATGACGTGTACCGTCATCCGCAGGATCTACACTTGAACCATCTTTGGTGATCGGATTGTACATTTCGTCCTCTTTTTTATCGTCAGTGAACTCTTCATCTTCGAAATCCAGAGGTTCGTTATCATCATCAAAATTTAGGGGCTTTTCATCATCTTTCATAGCGATCCATCATTTTTTACCAAGATAAGATCATGCTCGAATATTCCTCAGTGTCATTCAACAGCCATCCCGCATCATTTATGTAACTTGTATTGTTATTCTTTTATTTTAACGCATTACCTCATAATTTAGGCAATAAAAAAGGCCTAAACCCTTTAGATTTAAGCCTTCTAAGACATCATGTGGCTACATGATTATGAATCTTGGCGGTGAGAGAGGGATTCGAACCCTCGATACGCTATAAACGTATACACACTTTCCAGGCGTGCTCCTTCAGCCACTCGGACACCTCACCATGGCCGTGGATGATATAGAAAAAATGCCAGTCTGCCAAGCTTGAAACAATTGATTTGCGGAAAAACTTTGAGCGCAATGCTATGATTCGCAAAAATGCTTGTTAAAAACGAAGACGATATATGCAAAGCACTGTACAGAAAGCAGCTCTCCCAGTAATTACGCTGGCTGCGCTTGGGGTTGTTTTTGGAGATATTGGAACCAGTCCATTGTATGCACTACGCCAATGTTTTCTGACGTCGCACCTTGCCATTAGTGAAGCTTCGGTGTTGGGCATTTTGTCCTTGATCTTCTGGTGCATCATGCTGACGGTGAGCTTCAAATACGTCACCATTATCATGCGTGCTGATAACAACGGTGAGGGTGGAATCATGTCCTTGCTGGCCCTCAACTTGCGAACCACACGCATTTCTGATGACAAGAAAATTTACCTGATTGCGCTCGGCTTTATTGGGGCATCACTGTTCTTTGGTGACGGGATCATTACCCCGGCAATTTCTGTGTTATCTGCGATTGAAGGGCTGAGTATTGCCACACCTGTGTTTAATCAATGGTTAGAACCTTTATCGATCGGGATTATTGCCGGACTCTTTCTGGTGCAACGTCATGGTACCGGAACCATGGGTAAATTTTTTGGTCCACTGACCTTACTCTGGTTCCTGTCAATTGGTGGTTTTGGTTTATGGAGCATTATCCAGACCCCGACAGTACTGGCCATGGTGAATCCATACTGGGCCTATCATTTTGTGGTCGATCAGCCTTTTGTAGCCTTCTTGACCATGGGGGCCGTAATTCTGACCATGACCGGAGGTGAAGCCATTTATGCCGATATGGGGCATTTTGGTCGTCTGCCGATTCGTCTGGCCTGGTTTATTATTGTGTTGCCCTGTTTGTTACTGAATTATGCTGGGCAGGGCGCGTTGTTGCTGCGCCGTCCTGAAGCACTGGAAAATCCTTTCTATATGCTGCTTCCGGAATGGGGCTTATATCCAATGATTGGTCTGGCAACAGCAGCTGCTGTGATTGCCTCACAGGCGGTCATTACCGGGGTATTCTCCATGGTAAATCAGGCCATTCAACTGCGCTATTTACCGCGTCTGAGCGTAAAGCACACATCAGCCGAAGAGCGTGGCCAGATTTATCTGCCCTTCATTAACTGGATGCTGTTTATTTCCGTAGTGATTCTGATTTTGCTCTTTGAAAATAGCGCCCGGCTGGCAAGTGCTTATGGGGTCGCAGTCACCATGACCATGCTCTGTGGCACTATTTTAATCAGCATTCTGGCTTATGGTTTCTGGCGCTGGCCAATCTGGAAAGTGGTGTTATTTGCCACGCCATTCCTGATACTGGATCTGGTTTTTGTAGCCTCAACGTCTTTAAAAATTGCCTCAGGTGGCTGGGTACCGATCCTGCTCGGGGCGGCATTATTTACGATCCTGATGACCTGGAAAGATGGTCGTGCACTGGTCTTGAACCGTCTAGAAAAAGATGCGCTACCGATTGACCTGTTTATTAAGAGTATTTCAATTGGAGGAGGCACCAAGTTTGTGCCGGGTGAAGCGATTTTCCTGACCGGAACCCCGACCATTGTGCCGCATGCGATGCTGCACAATATCAAGCACAACAAGGTGCTACATGAGCGCAATATTCTGGTGACGGTTATTACCCGGGATATTCCTTTTGTAGGTGATGAAGAACGCATCAAACTGGAAAAACTCAGTGAGCATTTTTATCGAGTCACGATGTATTACGGATTTAAGGATCAGCCAAATATCCCGGAAGCATTGCAGCATGCGTATGCAGAATGGGGTTTTGAATATGACCTGATGCAGATCAGTTTCTTTATCTCCCGGGAACGGATTATGCATACGGTGGGAGAGGGAATGGCACCTTGGCGGGAAAAACTGTTTGTTTCCATGCAACGTAATACCAGTCCAGTCAGCGACTTCTACCAGATTCCGACCAACCGGGTGGTTGAACTGGGTAGTCAGATCGAGATGTAAAAATAAAAAAACCAGAGCTAGGCTCTGGTTTTTTAGGGGAGAGAATTTAGAAAGCTTTATAACAAATTATTGTTCTGTTGCTTCTGTCTCAGCCGGCATTTCAGGGGCGGCATTTAAAGATGCATCTACTGCAGGATCGGCTTCAGCTTCTACTGCAATTTCAGTTTGTTCAGTTATCGCAGCCGCTTCAGGTGCAGCAGCTTGCTGTTCTTCAAGAGCTGGTTGCTCTACAGCTTCACCCATGGTCATTTCCTGTTCTGTAGCAGAAGTTGCTGGTTCAGACTCAAGATTGGCTGGAGCTGGATTGGTATCCGGCATTTCTGGTTGTGCAACAGGTGCATTAGGCATGCCTGAAGTTGGCATTGGCTGATTTGGCATTGATTGTTGTGGCTGCTGGCCTGGCTGAGCAGGTGCAGACATTGGCTGGTTTACCAGACGGATCTGTCCAGAATTTACCAGGCTTTCCAGTGAGGCTTGCTGACCATTTACAGTGGTACTAATTTTAGCTTTAGACAAGCTTTCAAGTGTCTCACCCGCTTGTACAGGAGGCTCAGCGAATGCGCCGGCACTGATCACACTTGTAAATATTCCGAGACCTAATAACTTAGATAGTTTGGAATTCATAAATTAACTCCATTGCTAATAATTGTACGTAATTTGAGTAGTCAAATAGCTTTGCACACTCAAGAAGAGGTCACAATCAAAGCTACTTAAAGATTAAAAAACCGCGCTGAAAGCTCACTAAAAAAACGACACTTTGTTACAAGATTTAAGAATATAGGGGTAGATTGTGTAATTATTAGGCAAATAAAGAGGGTAAGATATACTTCATATACATGGCTTGTTAAGCTCGCAAAACCCCCGATTTTGATCTTAAAAGCACGTGTAGCATGGCAAAGAAGCAGCGTAAGTCGAAGAATTCAGTTTTTCAGTTTTTTAATGAAAATAGCGTGAAAGTGATCCTGGCAATGGTCGCTTCCGGGAGTTTTGCGATTGCGTTTGGCCAGGAAAAAATCAGTCAGTGGATTTCTTTGCCGTCTACATCGAATTCGAGCTGTCTGGAACAATTTTACCGGGATATCCCGCCTTACCTAATGAAAGACAGTCTGAAAAAAGACAGTTATTCACTGTGTTTTAATGGCTTTAATGTGGGTTATTCCGGCGTATCCAAAACGCCACTGTGGGTGGCAGAGGCATTAACACCGAAGCGCCTGAGCCAGAAAATTCCACGTGAAGACAACTTCCATGAAGAAACGCGACTAAATGCTGCTCATCGTGCGACTTTGGCTGACTATCGTGGTTCAGGCTATGACCGTGGCCATATGGCGCCAAATGCAGACATGCCAAATAAAGCTTCACAGTCTGACAGTTTCTCGCTGGCCAATATGGTCCCGCAGGCACCAAAGAACAATCAGCAGGTCTGGCGCGAGCTGGAAGAAGCGACCCGTGCCATTGTGACCAAGCAGAAGCAGGACGTATATGTAGTGACCGGGCCGGTCTTTGCTGCCAAAAAGCTGAAAACTATTGGCAAGGGTGTGATTGTACCGACTGCCGTGTACAAAGCGATCTACATGCCGAAAACTGGTGCCATTGGTGCCTACTATGCTCCTAATGATAATTCGCTCAAGGTTCGCATTGTCAGTGTCTGTTATCTGGAAGAGCAGCTTGGCATTAACCTGTTTCCTCAGTTAACTGAAGAACAGAAACGTAATACCTATCATCTGCCGTTGACTGCGAATGCTGTGAAGGCTAACCAGAAAATTGCCTATTCGAATTGGGATGCAGAAAGCCAGTGTGCTGAAGACGTGCCGAAAGAAGATCTGGAAAAACTGCAACGTGAGTTCAAACCGTCGGCTTCAAGTTCAACCAGTACAAGCAATACAAGCTCATCAGTCAATAAGAGCGGAATTGATCATGATACCCAGGACACGATTGTTAAACAGCTGATTGAGGCCTTACTACAATACATCCTGCAGCTGCTGAAATAGTGAAAAGGAGCTTGCTGTAAAAAGCAGGCTTCAGGTAGCATGCTGAAGACAGGTGAGTAAAAATAATAAAACAGAGTAGAAATTAATGTTTAAAGCATTTGAAAATGGAACCGAATCGCATGCGATTCATGATCTGACAGTTGAGAATGATCTGGACTGTGTCAGTCTGTATGGCAATCTGCAAATTACCAAAGACCAGGCTGGTCTCAAGGCAGCCAAAGTCTTGCAGGCACTGTTAAATGATATTGTGCAGCAGCTCGAAGAAACACCGGATCTGCCAGAAAAAATTGAACGCAATGATGCAGATGAAATTGAAAATCCATTCTTATAAAAATTTCTTAAATCACTATTCCGGCTAGAAAAAAGCTCCTCTGATGAGGAGCTTTTTATTTTATTCAAACTTTTAAATCTGATATGGGACATTAATCTCTGCGGTAGCAGGATAGTCCAGAAATTTTTCCTGCACCTGGGTTTTTATATATTCTGAGCGCCATTGTTGTGGTGTTTGAGCCGTCCACTGCTTAAAGGCACGCTGAAATGCGCTCTGCTCAGAATAGCCAAGCAGCATGCTGATTTCTTGCAAACTCAGATGAGGATCTTTCAGATATTGCATGGCCATCATGCAGCGGATTTCCTGCATACGCTGCTGATAGGTCTGACCCTGTTTTTGTAGGTAGCGTTGTAGCTGGCGTACAGAAAAATTCATCTGTTTGGCAATATGCTCAATCTGGAACATATTTTTCTGTAGACCGACCAGAATCGCCTGTTGTAGACGTTGATCAACCTGGGTGGAGTTCGGAAGTTTTTCCAGCACCGCTTCTGCCTGTTGCATCAGTAATTTCTGTAAGGTCTGATCACCTTTCTTTAAAGGCGTAGACATTTCACTCACAGGAATCAGTACCTGATTTCTGGCCTGCCCGAAACGGACCTTGCAGCGGAAATACTGTTCATAGACCGCAATATTTTTATTGACCGGGTGCTGAAAATGGACTTCATGCAGATGCAGTTGATGCTGGTCCAGAATACTTGAGCGAATAAATTCAGTCATGAGCGCGATAGCAATCTCATCTGTGAGTTGCGTACTCACTTTAAACGGAATCTCGCTCCAGGAAATGGACAGGTAATCTCGATCCAGACTGACCTGTAAAGGACTGCCATCGTAGATCAGGCGATGATAGTCATGATAACGCATAAAGGCTTCGCCCAGCGTTTCACTGGATAGTGCCAAATAGCCAATAATACCCAGATGCTTGGCTTGCACCAGTTGCGCGATTTCCAGGCCGAGTGCCGGCCGCTGCAACTCCTGGTCCAGCTGGCTGAGCAGATCGCGCCAGAGAATATAATCAAAACGCTCCAGGTTCTGGATCGCAAACAATTTCTTGGGAATGTCCAGTTGTTTGAGCTGGTAATAGTCCAAAAGCAAATGTCCTAAACCACCATATACCGAACCGACATAATCTTGGGGAACGTGCATTTTTTAATTCTTTTGTTCTGTCGTTTTTTGTCAATGATATTGAAATTATCGGTCAATATCTAGCCCTTTATTTGACCTATAGTGTAAACAAACAGGGAGGAAAAGATCATGTGGAAAGGCTTTCTAGTAGGACTAGTCGTAGCCAATGGCTTTGAATGGTTTGCGCATAAATATGTGCTGCATGGTACGCATCGAACAGGTCAGACGCGTTATAGTCCTGTACCAGAGAGTATGCGTTCACATTGGGAACATCATCGTGAAGTTCGCAGGACCAGATTTTCTGATTATGCCTATATTGAAGGTTTGAAAAACTGGCGAATCCGCAATGAAATCGGTTCACTGGCCGTCGCAGCAAGCGTATTTGGACTGACTTTTTATCCCTTGTCCAAAGGTATGTTTCTGGCTACGTTGTATAGTGCAGGCAATTATTTTTATATGCATCGGCGAGCACATCTGCAACCAGAGTGGGCCAGAAAAAAAATTCCCTGGCATTATGATCACCATATGAACAGTAATCAGGACGCCAACTGGTGTGTAACCAAGCCCTGGTTTGATTATTTAATGGGAACCCGGGTGATTTCCTCAGCAGATTTACAGGAAAAAAATCCCCTTGGTATTGCCTTGCCGGAACAGATCTCTACGCGCTTAACCCACTTAACCCAGCGTTATTTCCCGGCTAAATGGGCTAAAGATCGTGATTAAATAACTTAAAATTCGAGTAATCTGCCACATAAAATGTTAACCATTTCTCACTTTGGTTAGCCCTGTCGTGATTTGTCAATAAATTCTGCATATATTGTCAATATTGTGCTCAGGATTTCACCTATATTTGCGTCTGTTGATGATTGAAAATCTTATCAACCTGCATACAGATTGAGTTATATTGTAAATGTCAAAGATATCAAGTGCTGTAGTTCTTCTTGGTTTTTATAGGGAGTCGCAAGACTCCTTTTTTTGTCCAGAATTTAAATGATTTCTAAGAATAATGCATAAAAAAAGAGTGTGATATTCACACTCTTTTTCATTTGAATGCTGTCGTTTAAAGACGCATTTCAATACCTTGAGCAGCTAGATAAGCCTTGGCCTCAGGAATGGTATGTTGGCCAAAGTGGAAAATAGAAGCAGCAAGTACTGCATCGGCACCACCATGGATAATCCCGTCAGCCAGATGCTGCAAGTTGCCTACGCCACCTGAAGCAATCGTTGGTACAGTCACACGGTCATTGATAGCACGCATGAGCGGAATGTCATAACCTGCTTTGGTACCATCGGCATCCATAGAGGTAATTAACAGTTCACCTGCACCATAACTGGCCATTTTCTCTGCCCATTCCAGGGCATCAATGCCGGTCGGTTTGCGTCCGCCGTGGGTAAAGATTTCCCATTTATTCTCGCCAGTTTTTTTGGCATCAATCGCTACTACGATACATTGCGCACCAAAACGCTGTGAGGCTTCCTGTACAAACTCAGGATTGAAGACTGCTGCCGAGTTAATACTGACTTTGTCTGCACCTGCATTTAACAGTAAACGAATATCTTCGACTTTACGCACGCCACCGCCTACAGTAAGCGGTACGAATACAGATTCAGCCATACGCTCAACGGTACGATAAGTGGTGTCGCGTCCATGATGTGTAGCGGTAATATCAAGGAAAGTAATTTCATCGGCACCTTGTTCATTATAACGGCGTGCCACTTCTACTGGGTCACCCGCATCACGAATATCAAGGAACTGAACACCCTTGACTACGCGACCGTTGTCGACGTCCAGACAAGGAATAATACGTTTAGCTAGCATAAATTTTTCCAATTATTACAGCCGATTATGAAACTCACCCACGCAAGCGCTACACCTTGGTAGATGGAAACGGTATTCTAGCAAAAATATGTAAGTTTTTTCGCAGGTTTTCTATGTCGGTTTATACCACTTTGACTTTAAAGGAAGTTCAGGATTTCGCAGCACCCTATGGACTTGAGGTGATTGATCTGATTCCCATTCAAGGAGGTATCCAGAATACGAACTATTTTCTGGTCTGTGAAAACCAGCAATATGTGCTGACTGTTTTTGAAGATATGGATGAACAGGCCGCTGGAGAGCTGGTGCCGGTCTTGCAGCATCTGGGTCAGGCAGGTCTGGCCGTACCGGTGCCTTTATCCCACTCAGGCAAAGCCATTCACACGCTAAAAAATAAGCCGGCACAAATTGCACCACGCATGATGGGCGAGCATCCGATGCCATCTACCGTTGCGCAGGCGGAAGCGATTGCCATTGCTCAGGCCAAAATGCATGTAGCATTGAAAGATTTTAAACTTGAGCGTGCCTTTGTCCGTGACCATGCCTACTGGTATAACGTAGCACAGGAAATTAAGCCGAGTCTGAACGCAGCAGATAAAGTCTTACTGGGTAAACTTCTGGGCCTGTATGAAGCTTTAACCGCAGTTTATCCGAATCGTCCACGCGGCTTTATCCATTCGGATCTGTTTCGTGACAATACCCTGTTTGAGGGTGATCAGCTAAAAGGAATTCTGGACTTTTATGAACTGAATAAAGATGAATTCCTGTTTGATATTGCGATTACTTTAAATGACTTCTGTACCAATTATCCGGAAGTCACCTTAAATGAAGAAAAGGCCAATGCCTTTTTAAGAGCCTATGAAACTGTTCGTCCTTTGACTGAAGATGAAAAATCATGTCTGGAACTTTACCTGGCAATGGCTGCGGGTCGTTTCTGGATGATGCGTCTGCAAGTGGCACAGAAAAATGCGGCTGAAGGTCGTACCGGTGAAGATATTCTGCAAAAAAATCCGGAAGAGATGCGTAACATGCTGATTGAACGTTTAAAATTCGTGACAGCTTAAATTTAGAATAAACAGGAACAGGCAAAATGCGCGATCAGGGACGTCTGGTAGAATGGTTTGATGACAAAGGCTATGGCCTTATTCAGCCCAATGATCCGGCCAAAGATCGCGTGTTTTTGCATATCAAGGATTTTGCCCGTCCCGGTCCACGGCCAATTGTTGGTTGTGCGCTGGATTATCTGGTGATTCTGGATGAGCAGGGACGTTATCGTGCCCAGCAGGTTATGTACCTGAAAGCATCGCAAACCAAAACTGCAAAAATAAAAACTAAAACATTAGGCCGAAGCCAGCAAGAAAAATTGCAGCCGATGCAGGTTGCTTCTGTGGTCTATATTCTGGTACTGGCGGGACTCAGTTTAGCCGGCTTATTGAGTGGAATGATCCTGTTGCTGGTGAGCCTGATGAATGTCCTTAGTTACTGGCTGTATGCCCAGGATAAGGAAGCGGCACAATTGGGCAATCGCCGTATTCCAGAAAATACCCTGCATCTGGTGGCATTTCTAGGAGGGTGGCCGGCAGCCTGGCTGGCACAGCAAAAATTACGTCATAAAACACAAAAACAACCCTTCCGGCAAATTTATTTTTGTACTATAGCTTTTAACATCATTTTGATTATATGGCTGATTTCTCCCTTTAACAGCCTGAATATCTAGAAACAACCACAGGAGCGTAGATGAACTATTCAATTGATAAAGACTCAAATCGCACGCTAACCCTGATTCTTTATATCTTATATATCGTGGCCATTTTTAGTGGTGGCTTGCTGGCAGTGATAGCACTGATTATTAACTATGTGAAGCGCTCGGATGTACGAGGTTCGATTTTTGAAAGCCACTTTACCTGGCAAATCCGCAGTTTCTGGTGGTATCTGTTCTGGAATATTGTAGCCTTTGTGCCATTCCTATTCCTGTTCTTTACCCATGAAGATCCGGACCTGTTTGCAGGGGTTGCTTTTGGTGCATCCACTTTCTGTCTGGTTGTGGTCTTTGTTTCCTGGATATGGATTGTCTATCGCGCGATTCGCGGCATTATGCATCTGAATGACAATCGACCGATGTATACCAAATAAGATTAGCTATATTTCTCTAGATAAAAAACTCCCCCTTTTCTAACAGGGGGAGTTCATAAGCTTAGGAAAGATCTTCCTTCAACTCTTCTATTTTTTCTTTTCTGAAAAACTTTGGCTTCCATTCGCTGGCAATCACCCCAAGTACCACCATCAATCCGCCTAGAAGTGCCAGCGCAGGCAAACGTTCTCCCGCCATACATCCAAATAAACTTGCCCAGATCGGTTCACCGGCATAAATGATCGCAGCTTGGGAAGGATCTACCATTTCCTGTGCCCAGTTCATTACCAGTTGAATACAGGCACTGGCAATACCGAGACCGACCAGAATACCTGCCAGATGCCAGTGAAAGTCAGGTAACTGAGATTCACCCAGCATCGGTGCTATCAGAAAACAAAATAGCGAGGCAAAAATGAGTTGTAGCACGGTAACACGCCGGGTATTCACCTTCGGAGCAAAATGACTGATAAAAATAATCTCAAGTGCAATGGCAATCGAGCCGAGCAAAGTCAGCGCCTGACCAAAATTCAGCTGGATGGCACCAAAGCCATTACCTGTCAAAAATACCAGACCGAGAAAGGCAAACAGGGCACCGACCCAGGTCATGAAATGCGGTTTTTTACGGAACAGTAGCCACAGCAGTAGAGGCACTAAGGGAACATACAGTGCAGTCAGAAAGGCCGATTCACTGCTGCTAATCGTTTGCAAGCCCACCGTTTGTGTTCCATAGCCGATTGCAATCACAGCCCCGATGATGACACCCGCTGCCACTTCTTTAAGTGTCATGCCCTTCAGATGCTTCAGGGACAGCACAGTTACGGCAATTGCCGCTGCTGCAAAACGTAATCCGACAAAGATCACAGGACTACTAAAATTCAGGCCATATTGTACGGTGATAAAACTGCCACCCCAGATGATGGTAATCAGGATCAGAGCAAGTTGAGGAACTTTCGTCCTCCAGGTAGAGGATGTTTGGGAAACAGATGTCGACATGAGGAGGAGGAGATCAAAAAATTGAACAATAAAAAAAGAGGTCCACAGACCACTGCTGTCCCATAGTTT
>NZ_DCRI01000115.1:0-3314 GCF_002324975.1 Acinetobacter sp. UBA1496
ATTCAGCGGACGCTTACAAACGAAGGTAGCTCCCTTCTGGATATTCATCATTCTCAAAAATACTACATCCAAGTAGATACCCATATCTTTCATCACACACTAGGCTGTAACTATCTAAATCATTATAAGTAAGGGTTGAATATGCTTCATTATACTGTGTACTGGCTTTAGTAATATTAATCTCCCCCCCATGAAAAAAAACTTTATTAATTAAGATAGATAGTTCTTCCCAACTAATCTTTTTTAAATCAATTCTAGTTTCACTATGGAAAGGATTTCTAACTACATAGCTGTATATATATAAAATGATGTGTGCTGAAAAAACAGGAGGTTTTAACTTGGTAAACTAAACACACTCATCAGGAGTTTACCATGAGCAAGAAATACAAGACTTACACCACAGAATTTAAAGCTGAAGCCATCAAATTAATTGAAGCCAATCAAGGCAATGTCTCGGAAACAGCTAGACAACTTAGCATTTCAATGCAAACTCTTTCAAATTGGAATACCAAAGCAAAGGCTGGAACTTTAGCAGGTACAAAACAGTATTCACCTGATCTAAACGCTCTACTCGAAGAAAATAAAAAACTCAAACAACAGCTCAAAATAGCTGAAATGGAACGTGAATTTTTAAAAAAGGCAGCAGCGTACTTTGCCAAAGAAAGTCAGTAAGGTACGCCTATATGAAACAAAAAAGATATTCATTTCCAATTACCTTAATGGCTCGATTACTTCATGTTTCAGTTTCATGTTTTTATGATTGGCTCAAGAGAGGCGTGAGCAAAAGAACGATTCAACGAAATCAACAGACGATATTGGTGAAAATAGCCCATGAGGAGACAAGGCAGAGCTATGGTTATATTCGATTAACCAAATACTTACAAGCTCAGGGCATAAAAATGAGTATGTACGCTGTACGTCAGATAAAAGCGCTGAACCACCTGTATTGTAAGCGACACAAGCGTTTTAAAAGGACTACGAATAGTGACCATAATCGAGCGATCTATGAAAACCTGCTGGAGCAACAATTCTCAATGACTAGACCAAATCAAGCATGGTCAAGTGATATTACGTACATATGGACTGTTGAAGGATGGCTGTACTTAGCAGCGGTAAAAGACCTTTACACGAAGCAAGTGGTTGGCTATAGCTTAAATGAGCGCATGACAACACAGCTTGTTTGTAATGCGCTAAATATGGCTATTCACAATCAAAAACCAACCAAAGAACTGATTGTGCATTCAGACAGAGGAAGTCAATATTGCAGCCATGAATATCGAAATATACTTGAGCAATATGGTTTTCAAGGTTCAATGAGCAAGCGCGGAGACTGTTACGATAATGCACCGATTGAAAGCTTTTGGGGAATACTGAAAAATGAGTTAGTGCATCATTACAACTATCAAACCAGAGAAGAAGCCAAAGCAGATATTATAAAATACATTGAGTTATTTTATAATCATCGAAGAATTCAAAAGGGTTTGGGTTTTAAGACACCAAATCAAATGGCCGAAGACTTTTATAAGTTGGCTGCCTAAAATCTCCCAAGGGAAAGTCTCCTGATAATTCAGCGTATATCAAAATCATTGAAAGAATATCCAAAGAGATTGTAATTTTTAAGACTTTATAAAATTAACATAATACATCTTATGCGAAGTCAAAAATGGGAGCTTTAAGCTCCCATTTTTACTGTATTTTTTTGAAAATTTCGTATAACGGCCATTATGTTAAATGAGGGGATAAAATACGATCATGTATTTATAATCCGGTTCTTTTTTGATAGAAAGAATTATCCTGTTTTTCAAATCCATTTCTTATCCTCGATATCGGGTTATTATAAAACTCGTTAGCTAGGCTTTTAATATTAGTAAATTTCGGATTCCAGTATCCTAGACATGAGACAGCCTCATTTTGAAGCTGCCTCAAAGACTTCTGGACTTATCCTGTCGAGAGGCATTAACGCCTGATTCGATTGTAAAATACCTCGATATAATCAAACACGTTTGTACAGGAAATTTCTCGAGTTTTATACATTCTTTTTAATTCTTTCCCTCTTTAAGTGGCTTTGTTGCACAAAGCTATTCTTGAAGGCTTCTTCAGTAATATAATTTCCAGATGAAGAAGCCTACACCTAAAATCTATCGTACAACCAATTGGTCCTCGTATAACCAAGCTTTAATCAAGCGAGGAAATATTTCAATCTGGTTTGATCCTAAGACGCAATGGTATGCACAACCACAAGGCAAGCAAGGACGAAATCAAACTTATTCCGATACAGCGATTCAATGCTGTTTAATGATCAAATCTCTATTCCGTCTTTCTTTACGTATGGTTACTGGCTTTGTTCAAAGCCTGATTAAACTCTGTGGCTTGAATTGGACAGCACCAGATTACTCCACCCTTTGTAGACGACAAAAGCATATTGATATTGCGATAAGCTATCAGAAAAGTCATGATGGGTTACACCTACTTGTCGACTCTACGGGTTTAAAGTTTTTAGGTGAAGGCGAATGGAAGCGTAAAAAACATCAGCCTGAATACCGTCGGCAATGGCGTAAACTGCATATTGGTATAGATGCTGAAACACTGCAAATACGTGCCGTTCAGCTTACTACAAATAATGTCAGTGATTCACAAGTACTAGGTGATTTACTGGATCAAATTCCACTAGATGAGCGAATAGATTCTGTCTATACCGATGGCGCGTACGACACGAAGTGCTGCAGAAAAGTGATTTCAGATCGTCAAGCACATGCAGTAATTCCACCCAGAAAGAATGCCAAGCCCTGGAAAGATTCTAAAATAAGTTCAATAGAACGAAATGAGTTACTTCAAACGGTTAAACATTTAGGTAGAACCCTATGGAAAAAATGGTCGGGTTATCACCGTCGTAGTTTGGTGGAAACCAAGATGCATTGCATCAAATTATTAGGTGATAGGCTGACGGCAAGACATTTTCAAAGTCAGGTCAATGAAATTCATGCGCGTGTGGCAGTTCTGAATAGATTTACGGAATTAGGTAGACCTCGCACCCAAGTTGTGTCTTAAATTTGAATGGATTGGGGAGAACTCAGCTTTTGAATGTTTATGCAACAAAGCCGTTTTCTAGGAAAGATCTTCAATACGGTGAAAAAATGGCAAATTCCAAGGGTCATCAATACAGATAAAGCAGCGACCTATGGCCATGCTTTATCACGGTTAAAGCGAGAAGGAAAATGTCCAGTAGATATTGAGCACAGGCAGATTAAGTATAAAAATAATGTCATTGAATGTGATCATGGTAAGTTAAAGCGAATCATCAGGGCCACATTAGG
>NZ_DCRI01000046.1:0-8658 GCF_002324975.1 Acinetobacter sp. UBA1496
TCAGGTCCATGTTTCTTGCGTTTCCATTCGCCCTCACCTAGAAACTTCATGCCTGTAGAGTCCATGAGTAGATGCAGCCCATCGCTACTTTTTTGGTAGCTGATTGCAATATCAATATGCTTTTGTCTTCTACAAAGCGTACTGTAATCTGGTGCGGTCCAATTTAATCCGCAAAGTTTAATCAGACTTTGCACAAAGCCAGTGACTATACGTAAAGATAGACGGAATAAGGATTTAATCATTAAGCAGCATTGGATAGCTGCGTCGGAGTAGGTTTGATTTCGCCCTTGTTTGCCTTTTGATGGAGCATACCATTGCGTAGCAGGATCAAACCAAATGGCAATATTTCCGCGACTCATGAGTGCTCGGTTATATGCGGGCCAATTGGTTGTGCGGTAGATTTTGTGTGTAGGCTTCTTCATTTGAAAATTATATCGCTGAAAAAGCCTTTACAGATAGGTTTGTGCAACAAAGCCATATTGAATGAGCGCAGACAGATCTGATACAGCTCCTGCTGAAAATCACTATCAGGCTGCAGAACTTTAGGAGATTCCTGCAGAATTGCCTCACAGGTTTCTTCAACCGCACAGCTAAACAGCGTGGCCTTATCCTGAAAATGATTATAGACAGTGAGTTTGGTCACCCCGGCTTCCAGCGCAATCTGGTTCATGCTGGAACCATGATAACCATGCTGTAAAAACAGCTGTTTCGCTGCGTTCAGAATACGCTGGCGTTTCTCCAGATCCTTGGGCCGTCCAACCGGTATTTGCACAATTTCATCCAAAAAAAATCAATATGGTCATTGTTTTAACTGCAGAATCCTAATTAGTGTACCGGGTGATATATTAATTAAAAAATAAGCAATTTATATATCTACCTATTTTGCCCTAAAAATGATGATTAGATAAGAGCGAACAATAATGAGCACGATACAGAGCGCACTGGCTGGCATGATCGTCCTATGCAGTATGGCTTTCTCAGGATGTAGCAAGGACAGCGCTGCAGCAGAACAGGAAGTTCCATTTGTCATGGTGACCACACCGAAAACTTCACATCAGGAATTGAAAAGCTATGCCGGTGATGTCCAGGCACGTCAGCAAACAGCACTGGCGTTCCGGGTAGGCGGGCAGGTCACCCAGCGTTTTGTCGATGTGGGCGATCAGGTAAAAGTGGGGCAGATCTTGGCGACCCTAGATGTGAAAGATGCTCAACTTCAATTAAATGCAGCACGTGCCCAGCTGGAAAGTGCTCAATCGGCCAGTAAAATTGCTCAGGATGAATTACAGCGTTTCAAGCAGCTGTTACCCACCAATGCCGTGAGCCGTTCGCAATATGATGCGATTGAAAACCAATATAAGGCAGCCGCGTCAAATCTGAAACAGGCCCAGTCTAATTATGATACGGCTAAAAATCAGACTGCTTATAACCAGCTCATTGCCAATAAAAGTGGGGTAATTACTGCACGTAATATCGAAATTGGTCAGGTCGTTGCAGCAGGGCAGGCGGCCTTTGAACTGGCGATAGCCGGTGAGCGTGAAGTCGTGATTGGGGTTCCTGAACAGGCGATTTCCGAAATTAAAACCGGTCAGCCGGCCTGGGTCACGTTATGGTCCAAACCGAATGAAAAATTCGCCGCCTTTGTTCGTGAGATTTCACCTGCAGCAGATCAATCGCGTACCTTCCGGGTGAAAGTGGCTTTACGCGAAGGGAACAGCCAGATTCAGCTTGGTCAGAGTGCCCGGGTGTTCTTCCAGAACAGTCAGGACAATGTCCTTAGCGTTCCTTTATCCAGCGTTTCAGCGACCGATCAGCAGGCCTATGTGATGGTAGTCAAGCCGGATCATACCATCCGCAAAGTGCCGGTTCAGCTGGGTGCTTATGGCCGTGATTCTGTACCAGTTCTCAGTGGGTTAAAGGCTGATGATTATGTGGTGATTGGTGGGATGCATCTTCTGCGTGATCAGCAAAAAATCAATCCGATTGACCGTGAAAACCGTAGTGTGAAAATTCAGGCAGGGAGTTAAACATGAACTTTAACCTGTCTGAATGGGCCTTAAAGAATAAAGGTCTGGTACTGTATTTCATGATCCTGCTCGGTTTGGTGGGTATCGTGTCCTATTCCAAACTGTCACAAAGTGAGGATCCGCCGTTTACCTTTAAGGTGATGGTAATCCAGAGCTACTGGCCGGGTGCCAGTGCTAAAGAAGTGTCCTTACAGGTCACGGATCGGATTGAAAAAGAGTTGATGACTACTGGTCAGTATGACCGGATCATGGCCTATTCCCGTCCGGGGGAATCCATGGTGACTTTTATTGCCAAGGATTCTTTGGCTTCCAAGGATGTCGCAGATGTCTGGTATAACGTTCGTAAGAAAATCAATGATATTCGCCATGAATTACCGCAAGGCGTACAAGGTCCATTCTTCAATGATGAGTTTGGCGATACCTTTGGTAACATCTATGTCATTAAAGGCAATGACTTTGATTATGCCACACTTAAAGAATATGCCGACCGTTTGCAGTTACAGTTACAACGGGTCAAGGATGTCGCCAAAGTTGAACTGATTGGCCTCCAAGATCAGAAAATCTGGATAGAGATCTCCAACACCAAAGCTACCCAACTGGGTATTCCGGTGACAGCCATTCAGCAGACACTGCAGCAGCAAAATGCCATGACTCAGGCGGGCTTTTTTGAAACCGGTTCTGACCGGATTCAGGTGCGGGTCAGTGGTGCGCTGAATAATGTTGAAGAACTGCAGCAATTACCTTTATTGGTGAATGGCAAGACCATCCAGCTCGGCGATGTGGCTGAAGTTTATCGCGGCTTTACTGATCCGGCACAACCGCGTATGCGCTTTATGGGCGAAAATGGCATCGGTATTGCCGTATCGATGCGTAAAGGCGGTGACATCATTGCCTTGGGTAAAAATCTGGAACAGGAATTTGCCCGGTTGCAGAAAACTTTGCCTTTAGGAATGGATCTGCAAAAAGTTTCAGATCAGCCGGTAGCAGTGAAACGCAGTATTAATGAATTTATGAAAGTTCTGGCCGAGGCCGTGATTATTGTTCTCTTGGTGAGTTTTTTCTCACTCGGGTTCCGTACTGGTTTGGTGGTGGCTTTCTCGATTCCGTTAGTATTGGCGATGACCTTTGCCGGGATGCAACTGTTTGATGTTGGCCTGCATAAGATTTCTCTGGGTGCCCTGATTCTGGCACTTGGCCTTCTGGTCGATGACGCGATCATTGCCATAGAAATGATGGCAATCAAAATGGAGCAAGGCTTTAGCCGCTTACAGGCGGCCGGTCATGCCTGGCGGACGACTGCTTTTCCAATGCTGACCGGAACCCTGATTACTGCTGCCGGTTTCCTGCCGATTGCGACAGCAGCATCCAGTACCGGGGAATATACCCGCTCGATTTTCCAGGTGGTGACGCTGGCACTGTTAGTATCCTGGATTGCCGCAGTCCTGTTTGTACCTTATTTAGGTGACAAACTTCTGCCAGATTTCAATAAGGATCTGGTGCAGAGAGCGCCATGGTATCAACGTCTCTGGGCGCGTTTACGCAAACGCCCTGAACCGGAGCCGCTGGTGCATCATGCTGGTGAACATCATGATCCTTATCAAACCAAGTTCTATCAGGGCTTTCGTCGCTGGGTGAATATCTGTGTCACCTACCGTAAAACGGTCATCGCGGCGACTGTCGGGATTTTTGTGCTATCCATTTTGATGTTTAATCTGGTGCCAAAACAATTCTTCCCGCCATCGAACCGTGCCGAAATTCTAGTGGATCTGAAACTGGAAGAGGGTGCTTCATTAAAAGCGACTGAAGCGGCAGTAAAAAAAGTTGAAAACTTCCTGTCCAAACAGGAGGGGATTGATAACTATGTGGTCTATGTTGGTACTGGTTCACCGCGTTTCTATTTACCTTTAGACCAGCAATTACCGCAAGCCAGTTTTGCCCAGTTTGTGGTCTTGGCTTCATCACTTGAAGACCGCAATGAAATCCGTAAATCCTTAAGTGACCAGATTCGGGTGCTGTTACCAGAAGCCCGTACCCGCGTATCTCTGCTGGAAAATGGCCCACCGGTCGGTTATCCATTACAGTTCCGTGTATCGGGTGAAGATCTGGGATTAGTCCGTCAATGGGCACAGAAAGTTGCAGCAACGGTCGGAGACAATCCGAATACCACCAATGTGCATCTGGACTGGGGCGAGCCAAGTAAAGTGATTAAACTGGATATTGATCAGGACCGCGCCCGTCAGCTTGGCGTGAGCAGTAGCGATTTGGCCAGTTTTCTGAATAGCTCGATTTCTGGAACTGCGATTGATCAGTACCGTGAGAAACGTGAGCTGATTGAAATCCGCTTACGGGGTGATCAGGCTGAACGTGTCGATGTCGGTTCACTGAGTAGTCTGGCAGTACCGACTACGAATGGGAGTTCAGTTCCTCTGGCCCAGATTGCCAAGATCGAATACAGCTTTGAAGAAGGCCTGATCTGGCATCGGAACCGCTTGCCGACCATTACCGTACGGGCTGATATCCGGACGCAACTGCAACCGGCAACCGTGGTCAACGAGCTGAAAGATCAGTTGGCACAGCTCAGATCAGAAATGCCAAGTGGCTATTTAATAGAGGTAGGCGGGACAGTTGAAGAATCTGCGCGAGGGCAGAACTCAGTGAATGCGGGTATGCCATTATTTTTAGCGGTGGTGATGACTTTATTGATGATCCAGCTTAGAAGTATCTCGCGTGCCTTTATTGTCTTCCTGACGGCGCCATTGGGCATTATTGGCGTGGTCTTATTCCTGTTAATTTTCAATAAACCTTTTGGCTTTGTGGCCATGCTAGGCACGATTGCTTTGTCAGGCATGATCATGCGTAACTCGTTAATTCTCATTGACCAGATTGAACAGGATATTCAGGCCGGTGAGTCGCAATGGAATGCAATTATCAATGCCACAGTGCGCCGTTGCCGTCCGATTGTCCTGACTGCACTGGCTGCCGTTCTGGCCATGATTCCTTTATCCAGAAGCATTTTTTTCGGGCCAATGGCGGTTGCCATTATGGGAGGATTGATCGTTGCAACGCTATTAACGCTGTTTTTCCTGCCAGCCTTATATGCACAATGGTTTAAAGTGAAAAAAAGTTTAAATTCTGTTTAAATTTGTCATAATTTCAGGTGCGAAATATTGAAAATTTCAATATAGTACTACCTGATTTTTTAATAATTCAAAAAAGACATACTGCTGCGGAACTCGCTTGTGCTGGGCCGCACACTAAGGTTGACTAAACATGACTCAAGACACACTCACCAAGATGCGACGCTCCGTGGCGATGGCTTATGTCTTCATGTTTTTTGCTTTGTTTACAGTGGTGAGCGGCATATTCGCCTACTGGTATGCACGTAAGGTGACCCAGATTGATTATGCCGAAGTCTGGTTACAGGCACAGGCACTCTGGATCATGCGTAATATTGTAATTTATTCAGTACTCGCGATTTTTGCTGCACTCTGGTTTATTCCACTATTTTTCTTTGCTTGGGATAGCCAGCTTTGGGTAAAAGCCTGCACAGTCGCAGGTGTGGTATTCAGCTTTATTGCCATTATTTTCCTCATTAATGCCTGGTTCAAAGGTATCTTCAAATTTTCTCAAAACAAAGCCGTATTCTAAGCTTTCAATTTTTTTTCAGAATTCCCCTTGTAAAGCTGGGTTTAACCCCAATTTTAGACCACAGTCAATATTAAATAGAATTCCGTGAGGAGCATCGCCAGACATGGCTAAACGTGATTATTATGAGGTTTTGGGCGTCTCTAAAACCGCTAGTGATGATGAAATTAAAAAAGCCTACCGTAAGTTGGCGATGAAATATCATCCAGACCGTAACCCGGACAATCCTGAAGCTGAAGAGAAATTTAAAGAGGCTTCAGAAGCGTATGAAGTTCTGTCAGACAGCGAGAAACGCAGCATGTACGACCGCATGGGCCATCAAGCCTTTGAAGGTGGTATGGGTGGTGGTGCTGGCGGCTTCGGTGGTTTCAGTGCGGAAGATATTTTCAGCCAGTTTGGGGATATTTTCGGTGGAGCCTTTGGTGGGGGTGGCCGTGGCCAGCAACGTCAACGCCGTGGTTCAGACTTACGCTATGTGATGGAATTGACCCTTGAAGAAGCAGTGAAAGGCGTTAAGAAAACCATTACTTTTACTGCACCAGCGCCATGTGACGCCTGTGATGGTAAAGGTTCTAAAAATCCGAACGATGTTGAAACCTGTCCAACCTGTCATGGTGCCGGCCAGGTACGTATGCAGCAAGGTTTCTTCTCGGTACAGCAAACCTGTAGTACCTGTCGTGGCCAGGGCAAGATCATCAAGAATCCATGTAATAAATGTCATGGTTCAGGTGTATCTGACCGTCAGCAAACTTTGGAAGTTACTATTCCAGCCGGGGTGGACAATGGCGACCGCGTACGCTTGACTGGTAAAGGTGAAGCGATCCGTGATGGCCAATCAGGTGATCTATACGTTGAAGTCGTGGTACGTGAACACGAAATCTTCCAGCGTGACGGTGCAGATCTGTATATGGATGTGCCAATTTCAATTGCGGATGCAGCTTTGGGTAAAGAAGTTCAGATTCCGACATTAGATGGTCGTGTCAGCCTGAAAATTCCTGAAGGTACGCAAACCGGTAAACTGTTCCGCCTACGTGGTAAGGGCGTGAAACCAGTACGTTCAACCATGCAAGGTGATCTGCTTTGCCGTGTTGTTGTAGAAACACCGGTGAACCTGACTGCACGTCAACGTGAACTGTTAAAAGAGTTGCAAGCGACCATGGAAGATGAGGGCAGCCAGTCTTCTCCAAAGAAAAAATCTTTCTTTGATCGTTTGTTTGACTGATCTGGATCGATAAAAAAGGACGCTCAGGCGTCTTTTTTTATGGCTTAAATTCGGAAAAGACGTATAAGTTCATTATTAGATAGAAATAATGAGAAAATTATTCTTTTAATAGTATTGGCTTTTTAAGAAGGATTTATATCCCTCACGCAGAGAAATATAAATCCTGTCATATTATTGCGCTTCAGTTGCTTGAGCTTCTGATGCTGGAGCTTCGCTTGCAGGTGCTTCAGCAGCTTGAACTTCAGATGCAGCTGTTTCAGTTGCAGCAGGAGCTGTTTGTGCTACTTCTTCAGCAGCAAAAGTTTGTGATGCAGCAATTAACGCTATCCCGGCAAAAGTTAATTGAACTAATTTCATATAAATTTCCTTGTATTAAAAATAGTGTACTACTCAGTACACTTGGCAAAAATGTTGACATAAAATGTAGATATTGATGTTTTTTTGTGTGTACTTATGTTTGGTAATGTAATTTGATGTTATTTAAATAATTGAAATATAAGATTAATCATTAATCTCATAAAATTGAGCAAGTGGCAAAATATATAAGAAAATGGATTTTTTAATGTGATGTATGTCACATATTTGCACATCTAAAGAATGAAATTTAATTTAAATTCTAAAAGAAAAACCCCAGCGTCCTGCTGGGGTTTTTCGTATGGGTTCGCTCGGTATAACTCCTGTCGTACCTTACTGTCCTTGTGCTGATCTATTGTTATTCTTGTTTGGAACTTCCTGTTCCTGATGAGTTCATCATAGGAAACTTCCAGTATTCTGGATAGCAGCAAAAGGCCGAGATTGATGTGAGCCAAAGCGTACAAAGAGTCCGATTACTACTTTTGCCAGACAGGGAAAATACTTTGTCACCTCATCATCAGGATATGAAAATCCTGAATTAATGATCTCTCTATTCATTTGACTAATAAAATATTATGAATAATCTGAAATATTAAAAGAATTGTTACAAAAACTGGTTCCTATTAAATTTTTAGCAAACATGAGATTATTAAGAAATTCATATATAAAATTAATTTTTAGGCCGACAATCTTGCTAAATAGGAATGATTTAGAAGGTTATTTAATCTATCAATTCCTCAAAACTTGCAGAACTTTTTCTAATTTGTAATCCTTGCGACCAAGGGTGTCTAGCTGAGCTAAGGCAGGTATTTGTTGTAGTCGGGCCGCTACAACTGATAACAGGTGCCTATATGTTTAATTTAAAGATTTTTAATAAGATCTCTACCGAAGTTTTGACCTTAAAAAATGACCTGGAGCTGAATTCCGAGATTCAACTCATCACTAAATATAAAACATCTATTTGTGAAGATTATAAAAAAGCGATTATTTTGATCTTTAAAGAACGTGGATATACCAGCTTGGAAGTTGGTCAACTACTTGATGCGTGATCCTTAAACATTTCTAAATTTAAAAAAGTATGGATTTATACTTTCATTTACTCAAACAATCCATCGCGCTTCATCTAAAATAATGCCATGCGCTAAAGGCATATGCCTCAGTACGCGATAATGGGTATTTAATTCAATAATATCGGTAATACTTATATTGCTGAGGTGGTCAAATTGGAGTTTCAATATATTTCCCTTAAATACAAATAATCTAAATATGAAAAATCAAGATCATACGTACCATGGAAAAATATTTTTTATCTTATTAAATTCAATTATTTAAAATTAAAATCTAATTCTTATTAACTAGAATTTTCTTTAAATGAGTTTATCTCTGACTAACCATTTAGGGTGTGTTGACACT
>NZ_DCRI01000020.1:0-3786 GCF_002324975.1 Acinetobacter sp. UBA1496
GTGTCAACACACCCTAATTACTCCTGAAATAGTATAATCAATACATTGTCTTAAAATGTTATTAACACTTTCAGGATCTAATAAAGGAACTAAACCAAAAAGATCAGAACCTTTTCTACGCTCTCCTAATTGAAGAGCTAGTTTTTCCCTAATTTCTTTTTTAGGATAAGCTCCCTTATAAAGTTTATCTTCTTTAGCTAGATAAGCTTTATGAATAATTCGCTGGATACTTAAAAGACATTCAGACAAGTCATAAATACTAACACCATGTTGATCTAGACCTTCCCCACTGAATTTAATACTTAAAATACTTTCTTCAAATTTTTTATCTGAATGCCAAATCATTGTGATAATAATCAAATAGTTTAATTATTAACCATACTATGAAATAAATTATTAAATTAAAATACTTTTATATTAAAAAAGCCCCCTTTCGGAGGCTTCTTATTTCAAACTTGGTTTTAAGCTTTTGCAGGAATTGTATCTGCTGAACCAATCTTTTCAGATTCATCATCATGCATGATCAGAGCAACTGCAATCGCTGTAATCAGTACCGGTAAACCCACCGCCATAAAGTTAAAGTGTGCAGGCAGGTTCATACCGAGTAAGCCACCAATCAGGATCGGGCCAACAATCGCCCCCATACGACCAATCGCAGATGACCAGCCAATACCTGTTGAACGTACTGCCAATGGGTAGAACTGCGCAACATAGCTGTATAGCAACATTTGCGAACCGATTGATGCTGCACCAGCCAGGAACACCAGGATGTAAAGCAGGAACTGGTTAGATGCAAAGCCCATTGAGCTCATCACAATCGCACCCATCATACCGAGGAACATTAATACTGGTTTCAGGTGGAAACGGTCAGCCAAAATACCGCCGCCCACAATACCAACCACTGCACCCACGTTCATCGCCATCATGAACATCAGGCTGTTATCCATTGAGTAGCCTGCTGCCATCATCAGCTTCGGTAACCAGCTGCTCAGTGCATACATAGTTAGTAGGCAAGTAAAGAAAGCAACCCAGAACAATAACGTATTTACCGCACGGCCACGACGGAACAGGCTCACCACGTTTGCTGCTTCAGGTACATTTTCCTGTGGCAGTTTAAAGGTGGTAGTGTCTGTAACGCTTAGATTTGGAGCCAAACGACGTACAATTTGACGTGCTTTTTCCTGTTTGTTGTCTTTGACGATAAAGGCTAAAGATTCTGGCAGGAATTTCCAGATCACTGGTAATAAGAATAATGGAATACCTGCGATAAAGAACATGATTTGCCAACCAAAACTTGGGGTAAACCATGAACCTAATAAGGCAGCCATTACACCACCTACCGCATAACCACTAAACATGGTCGTCACTAGAGTACTACGCATTTTTTGTGGTGCATATTCAGAGGTCAGTGCCACCAGGTTTGGCATTACACCACCAATGCCCAGGCCGGCAAGGAAGCGTAAAGTACCAAACTCAGTCGGGTTTGAAGCAAAACCGCCAGCAAAGGTCAGGCCACTGAATAATACGATACAGATCATGATGACTTTTTTACGGCCAATTTTATCTGCCAGAGAACCAAAGATCATCGCGCCAAACATCATGCCGGCAAGCGCAGTACTGGCAAGCATTCCCGCTTGAACGGCACTTAAGCCCCAGTCCTGCATTAATAAAGGTAAAACAACACCATTGATTGCTAAATCGTAGCCGTCAAACAAGATAATGAGTAAACACCAAGCAACTACATTGAAGTGAAAAGGCGTAAATTTCGCATTATCGACTACAGAATTTATATCTACTGTTTCCGTTGTCATCGTTCTCATCTCCCATGAGTACTTGTCCATAAAATCCTTATGAATATCCGGGGGAATATTCAAGTTTTAGCAATATACGCAAGTGAGATTTAGCGCACAATAAGACCAAATGATGGAGCAATTTCGGCCATAAAATAGAGGCTATTTGTGTGACTTATCACATTTTTATAAAGCTAAATAATTGAATATTTAGACATTTATTATTCTCATTAAAATGTCCATTTAAATAGTCTATAGACCAATGATTTTTTGATTTATTCGATTTTTTATGAATGATTTTTATACCTTAAACAAAAAATCCCTTTGTTATGAAAGGGATCTTTTGACTCAATTTAGATTTATAGCAAGTTGATTGGCAAAAAGTGACTAGGTTTTAATAGAATTCAGCTTCTGTTTCGCCAATAAGGTCTCAGCATTTCGTTCTGCATTCAGATCTTTACGTACAATCATAGCCACTGAAATCGCACCAATAATGGCTGGAATCGCAACTGCAAGGAAGTTCATTTTATGTGGCAGCTCCATACCCAACAGGAATCCAATAATAATTGGACCAACAATTGCCCCTACCCGACCAACTGCGGACGCACAACCAATACCAGTAGAGCGGATTGCCAATGGATAGTACTGAGCCACGAAACTATAGAGCAGAATACTGCTACCAATTGCCGAAGCACCTGCAGCAGCGACTAACAGATAGATCACAGCCTGTGGAGAGTTAAAGCCTAATCCAACTAATGAAACTGCACCCAACAGGAACATGCCAATAATGACCGGTTTCAGATGGAAACGATCCGCCAGAATACCACCACCAATGGTTCCAACCACTGCACCAATATTCATCGCCATCAGGAACATTAAACTGTTACCCAAAGAATAACCCGCTGCCATCATCAGTTTTGGTAACCAGCTACCCAATGCGTAGACCATAAGCAGACACATAAAGAAGCAGCACCAGAATAATAAAGTACTCATGCTACGACCCTGCTTAAATAAAGCAGCAATGGAAGCATCCGGCGCATGCACTTCATTCAGTACAAACTGGGTACTTGCAGTGACATTTTGCTCAGGACTGATCTGCTGAACAATTTCGCTGGCCTTTGCATTTTGCTGTTTTTTTACCAGGAAAGTTAGAGATTCCGGTAAATATAAATACAGGATAGGCAGCATCAATAATGGAATACCTGCGATATAGAACATGATTTCCCACCCAAAACTTGGGGTAAACCAGGCACCTAATAACGCCGCCATAATCCCGCCAACTGCATAACCACTAAACATGGTAGTGACTAAGGTACTGCGCATTTTTTGTGGCGCATATTCAGAAGTTAATGCGACCAGATTCGGTAAAACACCACCAATACCTAAGCCCGCAATAAAACGCAGGATGCCAAATTCAGTTGGACCAGAGGCAAAACCGCCCCAGAACGTAAATCCACTGAATAAGGTCACACAAATCAGGATGACATTTTTTCGTCCAATTTTATCTGCCAGCATACCGAAGAGCATGGCACCAAACATCATGCCTGCCAGAGCGGTACTTGCAAGCATTCCGGCCTGAACTGCCGTCATATTCCATTCTTGCATCAGTAGGGGTAAAGCAACACCGTTGATTGCCAGATCATAACCGTCAAAAATAACGACAAATACGCACCAAAGTACGATCTTTAAATGAAAAGGTTTAAACTTTGCTTCATCCACTACAGCATTCACATTCACTGTTGTTGCTGTCATTTTTCCTCACCTCCAATTGTGAGCTTTTTTATTCTATGAAAAAATGAACGTTCATTCACTTTTGTATATAAAATGGATGATTCTTTAAACCTTGTCTACTGCAAAACTTACCAAGTTAGATTTTTTTAATAAAATTTAGGCTAAAGTCGTAGATCGAATATTTTTTAGACAAACCAATAAAAAAATAAGACGAAGTTAATTAGGGTCTGTTGACACTTACTGTCCATAATTAACCCTATAAAGG
>NZ_DCRI01000008.1:0-5062 GCF_002324975.1 Acinetobacter sp. UBA1496
CTTCAAGTTTTACTCTGCCCATGTTTAACCTAATTTTCTAAAAATTAGATCATTAAATATAAAAACGAAAAAACCATTTTTGAATAGCAGACTATATTACATAGAATCACAAATAAGGCCTTTTCAGTTACCAATTTACCTTGACTTTATATTTTTAAAATTATTATTAGATTTTTTTATTAAATCTAATCAAATTCTATTTTAATGACCTTTATCTAATAAATAAGCCTCTTATTTTAAGAGGCTTATTTTCAATAAGTTATTTTTAGATTGCGACCACTTTTACAATAATGGTTTGGTTTTCTTCTTGCTCTTCGGCCAGATATAAACGCTTTAATTCTTTGCTTTTAACTTTAAACTTTAAATTCTGGTAATGAATGATGCTTGGGATCTGATCAAAATATTGACCATCTGCCTCAATTTCTTCCTGAAATAAAGGAGTACCCAGTTGATAATCTAGACTTTTTAATACGGAATACTTTACTGTGGTTTTCATTCTTACAACCTACTTTCCTTACGCACTTTATTTTTATTTTTACCACTGATCAGAGCAAGTTAAAACCATTAATTTCAAATATTGTCCAAGCATTAAGCAATCAGTTTAACAACTGCCAAACTTACGTTTGGAATACTAAAATTACAAAAATATTTTACCTTTCATCATAATAAAGGAATAATCTCACAGTTGATACAAAAGCAAAATGGGACTACATTGGAATAAAGATTACCTTCTAAGAAAAAATAGACATTATGATTAAAACATGTTGTGGCCTGCTGGAACAAAGAAACATCAAGATTGCTTTTATTGAAAGTGCAAGTTCTGGCTATTTAACCAGTCAGTTTTCAATTTGCAAAAATGAAGGTGCTGAAATCTTGTTGGGAGGTCTGGTATGCTACGATCCGTCCGTGAAGATCAATGTTTTGGGAATTTCTCCGAATCTAATTAGCACCCATTCAGCCGAATCTATGCCTGTAACGGTTGCTCTGGCTGAGGCAGGTAAAAAAATGTTTCAGGAGGCGGACTGGATTATTGCTTGTACAGGCTTGCTTAAACCAGGCGGTAGTGCAACACCTGATAAACCGGAAGGTACTTTCTTCACCGCTGTTTATGATGGTCTTCAGACTCACCAGTTCCAGTATTATATTAAAGGCACACCACAGGAACGTCTTAATAAACTGGCAGCCGTCATCGCACATGACATGATTAATCTACTCAACACCTAAAACCAAAACTGTTTATATAAAATGCTGATCAAACTTCATTATTTCTACTGTATTTATAGTTAAATTATTTCTTATAAAAGCACGTTGTTTTAATGAGGCCTGATCAGTGATGAAAATAAGATTTGCAGCCCTTTTGCTCGCACTTGGCATTCCTGTATCCGCTTTCGCCACTGTCGGTGGCCCACAGAATATTGAAGTTTTGGGGTATGAAGTCAAAGACCAGAAACTTTATCTGTTGCGGCATTATCTCGATGGTCGCGGACGCCTACCTCAACTGTATTATTATCATTTTAAATCCAAAACTCCGAATCAGCTAATTCAGGTGAACTCCCTGTATATCAATCCAAAAACCAAGCAGATTGACTACGATCAGGACAGCCGTAAGTTTGTCCAGGAAATTGCCAAAATTAAAAAGCGTCTGATTCCGTTAGTACCTTTGCAAAAGCAAAACATTCAGCTCAAGCTATTAAAGACCAGCAAAGGTACTGCCCCTGCATGGCATGATCCTAAACAGAAAGTTCCAAAATGGACTTATCAATATCAGGTGCAATCTAGCCAGTATAAAAGTCCTGTTCAACAAGCAGTCAGTTATAAAGCAGATTTAAGATTAAGCCAAACTTATCAAGTACCGAAACAGAATAAAATACTGGTGACAGTAAAATACTTAGGCATCCCATTTGAAACCGGTTATCACATTGAAGATCCAGCATTATTAAGTCGGTAAACCAATGTCAATCAACAATTAGCAAAAAATAAGGCCTCATGGAGACCTTATTTTCATATTTAGAATATCTCTGGCTTACGCAGCAGAAGTGCGCTCAGCAATTGGAACCACTTTACGCAACTCTGGACCAGTATAATCCGCGCTCGGACGGATAATACGGTTATCTGCACGTTGTTCCATCACATGCGCCGCCCAACCTGTGACGCGTGACATTACAAAGATTGGCGTAAACAGTTTGGTTGGAATACCCATAAAGTGATAAGCAGAAGCATGGAAAAAGTCCGCATTACAGAACAGTTTTTTCTCGCGCCACATGACTTCTTCACAACGCACTGATACTGGGTAGAGCACAGTATCACCTACATCTTTTGCCAGTTTTTCAGACCATTGCTTGATAATGCCATTACGCGGATCATTGTCTTTATAAATCGCATGACCAAAGCCCATGATTTTTTCTTTACGCTCCAGCATGCCCAGCATTTCGCGCTCAGCTTCTTCTGGAGATTTCCAGTTTTCAATCATATCCATTGCCGCTTCATTGGCACCACCGTGTAATGGGCCACGTAGTGAACCAATTGCACCGGTAATACATGAATGCAAGTCAGACAAAGTTGATGCACAAACACGCGCTGTGAAGGTTGAAGCATTAAATTCATGCTCTGCGTACAGGATCAGGGATACATTCATCACTTGCTCATGTAGCTGATTCGGTTTCTTGCCATGTAGCAAATGAAGGAACTGAGCACCTATTGAATCATCATCGGTATTTTCATCAATGCGTACGCCGTCATGGCTATAGCGATACCAGTAGCAGATAATTGCTGGCAACGTCGCCAGAATACGGTCTGCGATATCCTGTTGCTGATCAAAAGACTGTTCAGTCTCAAGGTTGCCCAGCATCGATACGCCAGTACGCATCACATCCATTGGATGTGAATCAGCAGGAATACGCTCAAGTACTTCTTTCAGCGCTTGTGGTAGTACACGCAAAGATTTCAGTTTTGCTTTATAGGCAGCCAACTGTTCTGAAGTTGGTAATTCACCAAAGAAAATCAGGTAAGCGACTTCTTCAAACTGACAGTTTTCTGCCAGATCCTGTACGTCATAGCCGCGATAGGTCAGGCCTGCACCACTTTTGCCTACTGTTGAAAGTGCAGTTTTTCCTGCAACTTGTCCGCGCAATCCTGCGCCAGTGAGTACTTTTCCTTCAGCCATTGTTTTAATTCTCCTGCTTGAACAGTTTATCTAATGTGTTTTCAAAGCTGTGATAATCTAAAAATTCGTATAATTCTTTACGCGGTTGCATTTTATCCAGTACATGCACCTGTGTACCATTTTCACGCACTGAGCGCATCACTTCCAGTGCCGCCTTTTGCATCGCACGGGTAGCTGATAGCGGGTAAAGTACCATGCGAATACCCTGCTCAGCCAGTTCTTCAGTGGTATAATATGGTGTGTCACCAAATTCGGTAATATTGGCCAAAACCGGTACACCAACTGCATCGCATACAGTACGATACATGGTAATGTCTGTCATCGCTTCAGCAAAAATGGCATCTGCACCTGCTTCGACACAGGCACAAGCGCGGTCAATCACTGCCTGCAGACCTTCTTTCTGAAGTGCGTCGGTACGTGCCATCACCACAAAGTTTGAATCGGTTTTAGCATCGACTGCCGCCTTGATCCGGTCAACCATTTCCTGTTGGGTCACAATTTCCTTATTCGGACGATGACCACAACGTTTTTGTGCAACCTGATCTTCGATATGCACAGCAGCAGCGCCAGCAGCAATCATCTGCTTGATGCTACGTGCGATATTAAATGCACCGCCCCAGCCTGTATCTATATCAACCAGTAAGGGTGTATCTACACGTTCAGTAATGCGACGCACATCTTCCAGAACATTATCCAGACTCGTCATGCCTAGATCAGGTAGACCATAAGAATAGTTTGCAACACCGGCACCAGAGAGATAAATAGCTTTATAGCCGACCTGTTTGGCCATCATGGCAGCATAGGCATTCACTGTGCCCATAATTTGTAATGGTTTTTCGACTTCAAGCGCTTGTCTAAACTTTAAACCTGCAGACATTTGTTCTGTCATCTTCCTTTCCACAGTCTTGGCTATAATTATTGAGATTTGAGTATACTGATTTGAAACCATGATGCTATAAGCCAATAGAATAAAAACTCTAAAACTTTAGTCAAACTTTTAAGTTTTACTTGATTCACTGAATAAATTCCGCCTTCATTCGGTGTGATTGTGAAATCTGCGGATATATTTGTTATGATGAACTACCAAGTTTATATAACCTGTTGATATACCATCCTCTATGCAAAACCTTGTTCATCTGGAACCACTCGCCAAAGATCTGCCTCAAACCAAACGTGGTCATGAGCGCTGCGTTGCGCTGTTGGTCTCTGCGACCGAACTGTTTCTGGAACATGGTTATGAGGCAGTTTCTCTAGATGATATTGTCCAGCATGCAGGCGGTTCCAAAGCTTCCATTTACAAGTACTTTGGCAATAAAGAAGGCCTGTTTGAAGCTATTTGTGATTATCGACGTACCAAGTTTTTTGAAGATATCAGCATTCCGATTGAACTGATGGCGCTAGATTTTCGTAGTTATTTGGTACAGACATTATTGACCTTCTACCGCCAAATCATGCAGCCGGAAAATGCAGTCTTTATGCGTTTGGTACTGGAACAAAGTCAGCGTAATCCTCAACTGGCCCGCCATATTCATGAACGCGGCCCGGTTCAGGTACAAAGTTCCATTGCTACCGCACTGAAACAGGCCCATGAACAAGGTTTGCTATATTGTGAAAATCCGCAATATTCTGCCCAGTTATATTTTGGTATTTTGCGTAATCTGGAATGGCGGATTCTAATGGGGATTACCATAGAAGAAGATGATCAAGAGATCGACAAATACATCAGTTATTGCGTGGATCGATTTTTAGACGGTCATCAAAAAGTCTAGGGTCTGTTGACATTTACTGTTCATAATTAAACCTATAAAGGTAGCATAAAAATATACAGGCTAAGGCAACAGCACTTTGATAATTTCTTTTGAGCTTGTCATATCGAGTAGCTATTCCTCTAAATTGCTT
>NZ_DCRI01000023.1:0-15740 GCF_002324975.1 Acinetobacter sp. UBA1496
AATGCGTAAGTCCTATAGGATGAATTAAATGGAAAAATAGCCAGTAAATAGTGAAAAATGTATAGATTTAGGGAATGACTATAAAAAGATCAAATGAAAAATATTCAAAAATTATGCTTATATTTCACTTAAGTCTAAGGAAAAATGCAGACCTTATAATAAAACTAGTTTAAACTTCAAATTAGTATGAAAAAAACAATGAAACGCTTGTTGAAATAAGGTAAATAAACTTTCAAGGGCAAGCGTTTGTGATTACAATTGATGACTTAAATTAGCCCTCCTGTTTCATTTTTTAAATTGAAGAATTAGACCGTGACCGACGCTCAGCAAAAACAGCCTAAACATGTCATGATGATGGCCGCAGGTACGGGTGGACATGTGTTTCCAGCGTTAGCCGTTGCAAAAGATTTACAACAACAAGGAATTGAAGTGTCTTGGTTGGCAACGCCAGCGGGCATGGAAAACCGATTATTAAAAAACCATAATATTCCAATTTATCAAATCGATATTCAAGGTGTGCGTGGCAATGGTTTTGTGCGTAAAGCCTTGGCCCCGTTTAAAATTTTAAAAGCCACTCTTAGTGCCATGAAGCATATGAAACAGCTCAAAGTCGAAGCTGTTGCAGGCTTTGGCGGTTATGTGGCAGGGCCGGGTGGTCTGGCAGCTCGGATCCTGGGTATTCCTGTGATTATTCACGAGCAGAATGCAGTCGCAGGTTTTACCAATACCCAATTGTCGCGGGTCGCTAAAACGGTATGTCAAGCTTTTCCTGATACTTTCCCGGCACAAGATAAAGTAGTGACTACTGGTAATCCGGTACGTAAAGAAATTACAGAAATTTTAAATCCGTCCTGGCGTTATCAGGAGCGGGAAAAAGCTGGCCAGCCGCTACGAATTTTAATTGTTGGTGGTTCACTTGGGGCACAAGCCTTAAATGAACGTGTGCCGAAAACCTTGAAACAGTTGAATGTGCCGTTAAATGTCTATCATCAGTGTGGTCAAAATCATGCTGAAGCAACGCGCGCACGTTATGCAGACAAACCCGCCTCCTTGCAGGTTGAAGTTCAGCCGTTTATTGAAGATATGGCCCAAGCTTATAGCGACGCCGATCTGGTCATTTGCCGTGCCGGTGCACTGACGGTTACTGAAATTGCAACTGCCGGTGTAGCCGCGATTTTTGTACCGCTACCAAGTGCGGTTGATGACCATCAGACTGCGAATGCCAAATTCCTGGCCAATCAGCAGGCAGCCAAAATCTGCCCACAGGCCACTTTGACGCCAGACAGTTTAAAAACCTTATTAGAGCCGATGCTTGACCGTCAGGTATTGATGGAAATGGCGGTAAAAGCACGCCGTCAGGCTCAACCCGATGCGACCCAGCATGTGGTCCGTTTAATTCAAGAATTGTAATCCGAGTAAATTATGTCTCCAGTAACCCCAGCAGACCAAGCAAAGAAATTAATTAAAGTCCCGGAAATGCGCCGGATCAAGCATATCCATTTTGTGGGGATTGGTGGTGCAGGGATGTGCGGGATTGCTGAAGTACTGAAAAACCAGGGGTATAAAGTTTCTGGTTCAGACATCAAAGCCTCTAAAACTACGGCTCAATTAGAAGAAAATGGTATCAAGGTCTATATCGGCCATGCAGCCAGCAATATTAAAGGTGCCAATGTTATCGTGGTATCTACCGCGATTGATAAAGAAAACCCGGAAATCAAGGCAGCCCTTGAGACCCGTACACCTGTAGTCCGCCGTGCAGAAATGCTGGGTGAGCTGATGCGTTACCGTCATGGGATCGCGGTTGCAGGCACTCATGGTAAAACTACAACTACCAGCCTGATCACCTGTATGCTGGCAGAAGAAAATCTGGATCCAACTTATGTGATCGGCGGTTTGCTGAACCGTACTGGTGTGAATGCCGCTTTGGGTGCGAGCCGTTATATCGTGGCAGAAGCCGATGAATCAGATGCCTCATTCCTGTATCTAGAACCAATGGCTGCCGTTGTTACTAATATTGATGCTGACCATATGGATACTTATGGCGGTAGCTTCGATGTCTTGAAAGACACCTTTATTCAGTTCCTGCAAAAACTGCCATTCTATGGTTTGGCGGTTGTGTGTGGTGACGATGCCAATATCCGTGAAATCATGCCGCGTATTGGTCGTCCATTACTGACTTATGGTTTTAATGAAGACAATGACATTCGTGCTGTCGATGTTGTACAGGAAGGTATGCGCAGCCACTTTACCGTACTGCGTAAAGATCGTGAGCCGCTAAGCGTGACTGTGAATCAGCCGGGTCTGCACAATGTACTCAACGCCTTGGCTGCGATTGGGATTGCAACAGATGAAGGCGTATCTGATGCAGCCATTTGCCGTGCACTAGAGGGCTTCAGTGGCGTGGGTCGCCGCTTCCAGGTACAAGGTCAATTCGAACTTGAAGGCGGCGATGTGAAACTGGTCGATGACTATGGTCACCATCCAAAAGAAGTAGAAGCCACTATTAAAGCGGCTCGTGCCAGCCATCCAGATCGCCGTCTGGTGATGATGTTCCAGCCGCACCGTTTTAGCCGCACCCGTGACTGTTTTGATGACTTCGTAGAAGTGCTTTCACAAGTCGATCAACTGCTCTTACTTGAAGTGTATCCGGCAGGGGAAAAGCCAATTGTAGGTGCCGATAGTCGCGCATTGGCACGTAGTATCCGTTTACGTGGGGAAGTAGAGCCAATCCTGATTGATCCGGTTGAGGGGAACCTGAGCCAGGTGATGAAAAAGGTATTGCAAGCAAATGACTTGTTATTAACTCAAGGCGCAGGTAATGTTGGAGCAATCTCAATCGAACTTGCTCAAAATCATTTATATGTAAAGTAAAATAGTCATGTTATGACTGATTGAACAGATTCAAAAAGTTTAAGGATATAAACGTGTCAAATGCTTCAAAATTCGGAAAAGTTGCCGTATTGCTGGGTGGTAAATCTGCAGAGCGTGAGGTTTCGCTAGATAGTGGAACCGCCGTACTTGAGGCATTAGTGCGTTCTGGGGTCAATGCAGAAGCGTTTGATCCACAAGAGCGTAGTGTTACCGAGCTAGTAAATTATGATCGTGCGTTTGTAGTATTGCATGGTCGTGGCGGTGAAGACGGTCAGATTCAGGGTGTGCTGGAATGGTTGAATATTCCATATACCGGTACAGGCGTACAGGGTTCTGCCATTGGTATGGATAAAGTCAAAACCAAACAGGTTTGGCAGGGTTCAGAACTACCCACTGCGCCATACCGGATTGTGACCAAGAACTCGAATGCTCAAGAAATTGTATCTGCTTTAGATTTACCGCTGATCATTAAGCCTGTACACGAAGGCTCAAGTATTGGCATGAGTAAAGTTGAAAAAGTAGAAGACTTTGCCGATGCGATTGCCAAAGCCACTGAACATGATGCCGTTGTGATGGCAGAGAAATGGATCACAGGCCGCGAATTTACCATTGTGATTCTGAATGGTCAGGCTCTACCGGTCATTCGTCTGCGACCGCCAGAAGATGTGGCTTTCTATGACTATGAAGCTAAATATCAGCGTAATGATGTGGAATATGGCATTCCATGTGGCTTGAGCGAATCTGAAGAGAAAGAATTGCAAGCCTTGGCTCTACGTGCTTTCCAGGCAGTGGGTGCAAGTGGCTGGGGCCGTATTGATGCAATGCAGGATGAACAGGGTAATTTCTGGTTACTGGAAGTGAATACAGTTCCGGGGATGACCAGTCACTCTCTGGTACCAAAAGCGGCAGCAGCCGTTGGCTATAGTTTTGATGCGCTCTGTGTAGCGATTCTGGAACAAACATTAAACGGTGTGGCACACTAAGTTATGGCTCAACTCCCAGCAACCATGCGCCGTAAACGTGCTGCGATTACCTCAATTCACGACAAGCCGCCGACACGCAAAGAGAAACTGACCAACCTGGGTGGTTGGGCCTTATTGTGTGTCGCGCTGGTGGTGCTGGCTTTTGGGATTTTTGGCCTGTACAAGGTGATGACTGATGCTCAGGTAGCAGAGCTGAAAGTGGCAGGAACGCGTTCAGCAGCTGAAGAGCGCCAGGTCATGCAGTACGTTTCACCGATTGTGACTGAAAACTATTTTACTTCGGACCTGGAATCGATTCGTGACCGCGCACTGGAATTGTCTTGGGTGGATCGTGTCGTAGTGTCTCGTGCCTGGCCAGACAAAATTCATGTGCGGGTAATGCCGCATCATGCCATTGCACGATGGGGTACAGGACGACTGCTGAGTGATAGTGGCATTATTTTCACTGAAGTCAGTCCTAAAGATTATTCAGCTTTACCGTTGCTGCATGGACCATCTACTCATGCAAATACCATGATGCGACGTTATAATGAAATCAATCAGTTATTTTTACCACAAGGTATTCGTTTAAAAGAATTATATTTAACTGAACGAATGACGTGGTTTATGCAGTTTGATTCAGGTTTGCGTGTGATTGTCGATAAAGACCAGACCATGAGCAAGTTGCAACGTTTGAGTCATCTGTCCTATAGCGAACTAAAACCGGTATGGTCGAAAATTTCAGCGATCGACCTGCGTTATCGCAATGGATTGGCGATTCAATGGAAAAATTCAATTCCGCCTAAAATTGTAAATGGTCAATTTATTGTAACCATTAATGACACGGGCGTTGAGAATAATGTAACAGTAAAGCCATAATGACCGGCTTTAAAAACTAGAGGCCTTATAAAGCCATAAATCTAACAAACACGTAATGGTAGTAGTTAATAATGAGTGAAGCTGTTCCCTCGGTTGTGGCGATTGACATTGGGACACACAAAGTTTCAGTTTTGATTGGTAAGGTACACGCGCCAGACAATATCCAAGTGATTGGGATGGCGACCGCTCGTAACCGAGGCATGAATAAAGGAAAAATTGTCAGTCTCGATAAAGTCATTACCGCCATTAAAAACGCCGTACAAGAAGCGGAAGATATGGCTGAATGTCGTGTGCATTCTGCGTGGATTTCGATCCCAAGTGCTGAATTAAAAAGCTTTTATGCCTCGGGTCGTACCACTATTGATAATAGTGAACATTCAATTACGACCAGTGAGGTGGTGCGAGCACTTGAGCTGGCCAAAGCCAGTCATGTCACCTCAGATCATTATCTGGTCAGTGCGGTGCCTTTGGGCTTCGAGCTGGATGATGCACCTGAGTGGGTACTCAACCCGATCCGTATGTCGGCACATAGTATGACCGGGCATTATCATTTGATGATGTTACCGATCAGCACCATGCAGAATATTGACCGCGCTTTAAAAGGGGCCAATATCGGTGTGGAGAAAATGGTGGTGTCCTGTCTGGCTACCGCTGAAGCCAGCCTGCTCAAAGATGAAAAAGAATATGGCGTGTGTCTGGTGGATATCGGTGCGGGAACCACCAATGTCGCTGTTTATCTGGATGGCCGTCTGGCGCTAACCCATACCATTCAGCGTGGTGGTGAACATGTCACCCGTGATATTGCAGCGGTTTTACAGACGACCACAGAAGAAGCAGAACGTCTGAAATTGCTCTATGGCTGTGTTGACCTGAAAGTGGTTAAACCAGAGCATATGATTCAGTTCCAGGGCATTGATGGACCACAAACTATCAGCCGGATTGAACTGACTGAAATTATCATGGCACGTTATGAAGAAATCATGGGTCTGGTGCGTGATGAACTGGTGAACCATGGCGCAATGCAGGGCCTTTATCATGGTGTGGTTTTGACTGGTGATGCCAGTCAGATTGAAGGTATGGTCAGCTTTGTACGCCGTACCTTGGGCGTGTCCGCGCATCTGGGCAATCCGCCGGTACAGGTCTATGCAGATGAACAGCACCAGGCGGCTTTACGTCGTTCCCAGTACGCAACAGTGGCTGGTTTGCTGATGTTTAGTCAGAGTGATACCCAAGAAACCCTCGTTGAAACCGAAGACGGGGACAAGTTATCAGTCACACAGCGCATTAAACGGGCATGGTCAGGTTTTAACGAAACGTTAAAAGCGATCTTTTAAGCGATTTTTATTGTGAATATTGTTGGGAAGTTGTAGTTAATCGGGCTTGTACTTGACAAGTGCCTGCTTGAGCAGCATTCTTAAAAACAATTTTTATCAAGATTAAGGCAGTATACGGGCTTAGTGACTGCCAATTATGAATTAGGAATTTTATAGGTCATGGCCTCATTTGAATTTTTCGAAGAAGATCATAGCGATAGCAATGGTCAAGCCCGTTTCACTGTATTTGGTGTAGGTGGTGCGGGTGGTAATGCTGTACAGCATATGTTGCAGTCCGATATCCAGGGCGTAAAGTTCGTCTGTGCCAATACAGACAAACAGGCACTGGATCGCATGGAAGCCGAATTTAAAATTCAGCTGGGTGAGCAAAGTACACGTGGTCTGGGTGCTGGAGCAAATCCACAGGTCGGTCAAGCGGCAGCAGAAGAAAGCCGTGAACTGATCCGCCAGCAGCTTGAAGGTACCGATATGGTATTCGTTACTGCCGGTATGGGTGGCGGTACAGGTACCGGTGCTGCGCCAGTCGTTGCTGAAATTGCCAAAGAAATGGGCATCCTGACTGTTGGTGTCGTGACTACGCCATTCAACTTTGAAGGTAAACGCCGTTTGCAATCTGCCGAGAAGGGGATTGAAGCGCTAGAACAGCACGTAGATTCTCTGATCATCATTCCAAACCAGCGTCTATTGAAAGTCTTCCGTGATATTTCAATGAAGGATGCCTATAAAAAAGCGGATGATGTACTGTTGAATGCAGTACGTAGTATCTTTGATCTGGTGGTACGTCCTGGTCACATTAACCTTGACTTCGCCGATCTGAAAACTGCAATGAGTACGCGTGGTTATGCCATGATGGGTGTGGGCTTGGGTCGTGGTGAAAACCGTGCACGTCAGGCAGCAGAGCAGGCGATTCGCAGCCCATTACTGGATAACGTCACCATCATGAATGCCAAAGGTATTCTGATTAACGTGACTGGCGGTGATGACGTAACCTTCGGTGAAATTGAAGAAATTACTGATGTTGTAAACCAGATCGTGGATCTGGACGAAGGTCAGGTCTTCTACGGTACAGTATTTGATCCGGATGCTCGTGATGAAATTAGTGTAACGGTGATTGCGACTGGTTTGACTCGCCATGCTGCAGATTCGGTTGAGCCGACTAAACGCGCGAATGTACAGGCAGCACGTCCATCATCATCACAGGCAGTAGTTGAAGATGATGATGTACCGGCAATTCAGCGCCAGCAAAATGAAGTAAGTGCAGCAGCTAATCCTGCAGCTTCAGTTTCTAGTCCGCGTCCAACGCCAATGAGCATCCAAGATTATCTTAAAAATCAACAGCGTAAGTAATATGTAACAGCATGTGTTTACGATGATTGCACAGAAAAGGTGGCTTTAGAGCCACCTTTTGTTTTTTATCAATGGCCAAATATGCTAACGTATAGCGGTTTTATTGGTGAACAGATGATAAAAAGCATGTTGAAACAACGTACCCTGCAACGTATCGTGAAAGCGAGCGGAATCGGTCTTCATAGTGGGCAGAAGGTTATGATTAACTTTGTGCCACACCACGCCGATGGGGGCATTGTGTTTCGTCGTATTGATCTGGATCCACCTGTCGATATTCCTGCGGATGCCCTATTGATCCAGGAAGCCTTCATGTGTTCAAATCTGGTTCAGTCAAATGCCAAAGTCGGTACGATCGAGCATGTGATGAGCGCCATTGCGGGATTAGGTATTGATAACCTGATTATTGAAGTGTCAGCTTCAGAAGTTCCCATTATGGATGGCAGTGCCGGACCTTTCATTTATCTGCTCATGCAGGGCGGCTTGCAAGAACTAGATGCACCAAAGAAATTTATTAAAATTATTAAACCTGTTGAAGCCCTGATCGATGATAAACGGGCGATTTTTAGCCCACATGACGGCTTTCAGTTAAATTTTACTATTGATTTTGATCATCCTGCCTTCAAAAAAGAACATCAGTCTGCCAGTATCGATTTTTCTACAGAAACCTTTGTTTATGAAGTCAGTGAAGCGCGTACATTCGGCTTTATGAAAGACCTTGATTACTTGAAAGCTAATAATCTGGCTTTGGGTGCAAGCTTGGAAAATGCAATCGGTGTAGATGAAACCGGCGTGGTCAATGAAGAAGGTTTGCGTTTCTCGGATGAGTTTGTACGTCACAAGATTCTGGATGCAGTAGGTGATTTATACCTATTGGGACACCAGATCATTGCCAAATTTGATGGCTACAAATCAGGGCATGCTTTGAATAATCAACTATTACGTAACGTGAAAAGTGACCCAAGCAGCTATGAAATTGTAACATTTGATGACGTAACTAAATGTCCAATTAGTTATGTAACTGTGACATAAGTCCTTGTCTTTGTGTCTTTGTGTTATAACTTAGCCGCATCTAATGTGACATCTGTCACATAAAAACAACATTGGAATTTATTACATCTCATTGCAATGTTACTTTTTATTGCTTGCCAAACGTAGTAAAGCTTGGCTAAGCTTAGGGTCGCTTATAAAGTCAGCAGCACCGCGAAGTAATTCCTGTGTTTCTGAACTCAAGGCTCTTTCAGATTTTTCTGGAACCGGTTGAACAGGGGATGGATTCCTTAAGCAAACCTGGATTCTAGTGAGATCTTTTAATTCGTTTATTTGAGAGAGTTGTGAGATGTATTGCTTTTGAAGATAAGCCAATTTAGAAATCATGGCTTGGTTTTCACCAGTAATCGTTAACACACCATTTTGATAGCAGGCAACTTGCCATTGTTCGGGTTGAGGCAATAGCGGTTGTACGAGTTTCGTAAGCTTCTGCCATGCAGAAACTTGTGATGAGAGAAACGAAAAGTTTCCTGTTTTTATCTGTTTTCTTGTTTTTTGAAAGACGTTGACAGGTTCCGACATACATAATTCCTACATGTTTATGTCCTAATCTTATGCGCTTCTTAAAGTGGATATCAAGGAAGAGATCTTCAAGAAACTCGATTAGCAGTTTAGAGAGGTTTTTTATGCATATGCCTATGCGACGTATCCTATTGGCATTTTCTATTTCGGTTTCAGCTGCTTCAGTAGCTTTTGCAGATTTAGTGGATCTGAATCAACAAGATGCTACACCTGACCGTCTTGAGCAGTTAACACGTACTTTATCGCAGGGTTCTTATACCCATCCTGAAGATATTGATATTCCCGCACAAACCAAATTAAATGTTCAGCTACGTGAAAAACCGGTTGAACTGAATAATCAGACCATTACCCAAAAATATGGCAATTCTTCATCCAGCAAAGTTGCATCTTCAAATAACCCTTATTCATGGTTAGTGGCTCATCCATTACCAGACATGAAGCGTGTCAGCTCAAATTTTGGCGGCCGTACCATGGGTGGCCGTGCTGAAAATCACTCAGGTCTAGACTTGGCGGCTGCAAGCGGTACACCGATCTACGCAACTGGTCCCGGTATTGTAACCAAATCGGGTTGGGGTACAGGTTATGGTCAGTATGTCGAAATTAACCATGGTAATGGATACCTTACTCGTTATGCCCATGCTTCACGCTTGATTGCACGTGTGGGAGATCAGGTGCAAGCTGGTGATCATATTGCGAATGTAGGTTGTACAGGTCGTTGTACAGGTCCTCACCTACACTATGAAGTAGTAAAAGACGGTCAACGTAAAAATCCTTCAACTTATTTAGCAATGTTGCCTTAAGCATAGCTTTGCTCAAAATAACTGAAATACTTTAATGCGTCTGATACTTGATACTCATAAAAAATCAATCAAACCGCTTTTAAGGCGATTAGGCTGAACATTTCTTCCAGGGAGTAGAGAAGGAGTTCGGTCTAATTGCTTTTAGATATTATATTATCACCGAGAATTATAACTGTCGTATAAAAAATCACCATCATTGACTTCTTTTTGTTACTTTGTGTAATAAAGTGTCAATGGATATTTAGATAATAAATAGTACTCCAGAACCGCATTCAGCCAGAGCCATACCTGCATAAGCCGTAAATATGATACATATAAGTGATCAATTTGGCTTTCAGGAACTGTAGATTATGGCGTTTTATGGAGATACCGACGCTCAAGAAACCCAAGAATGGCAAGACGCTTTTGACTCCGTTTTGCAGCACATGGGAACCGAGCGCGCCGCCTTTTTACTTGAAAAACTTTATCAACGCGCAATTGCCAAACATGTTCCTATTCAGCGTTTAAATACTCCCTACTTAAATACTATTTCTGTAGAAGAACAACCTGCGATGCCGGGCGATCAGGACATGGAGCGCCGTATTCGCGCGCTGATCCGCTGGAATGCTTTGGCAATGGTGCTTCGCGCAAATAAAACCGGTGATGACTTAGGTGGTCACTTGGCCAGTTTTGCTTCATCTGCCACTTTATACGATGTGGGTTTTAACCATTTCTTCCGTGCCAATAACGACAGCTTCGGTGGTGACCTGATTTACTATCAAGGTCACTGTGCACCGGGAATTTATGCCCGCTCATTTTTAGAAGGTCGCTTAACAGAAGAGCATCTGAATAATTTCCGTCGTGAAGTCGGCGGCAAAGGCCTACCTTCTTATCCTCATCCTTACTTGATGCCAGACTACTGGCAGTTCCCGACGGTATCGATGGGTCTGGGTCCAATCATGTCGATCTATCAGGCTCATATTCAAAAGTATTTGATGAACCGTGGCCTGATTAAGGAAGAAGACCGTAAAGTCTGGGCCTATCTGGGCGATGGCGAAATGGATGAGCCGGAAAGCTTGGGTGCGATTTCACTGGCGGGTCGTGAGAAGCTGGATAACCTGATCTGGGTGGTGAACTGTAACTTGCAGCGTCTGGATGGTCCGGTACGTGGTAATGGCAAGATCATTCAGGAACTTGAATCATTGTTCCGTGGTGCCGGCTGGCGTGTGATTAAAGTCGTCTGGGGGCGTCATTGGGATCCACTACTGGATAAAGACAAATCTGGTGCACTCAAAGCGATTATGGAAGAAGCAGTGGATGGTGATTACCAGCGCTATCAGGTGAAAGGTGGTGCCTACGCACGTGCACATTTCTTTGGTAAATATCCAGAAGCAGAAGCTTTGGTTAAAGACCTGAGCGATGAAGATATTGATAATCTGAACCGTGGTGGTCATGACCCGTATAAAGTCTTTGCTGCCTATGCAGAAGCGACCAAGGCCAAAGGTCAGCCAACGGTGATTCTGGCGAAAACAGTAAAAGGTTATGGTCTGTCTGATGAAATTGAAGCGGTGAACAAGACCCACCAAATCAAGAAAATGCAGCTGGAATCATTGAAATACGTACGTAACCGTTTCAACTTGCCATTTACTGATGAACAACTGGAAGAAATTCCATTCTACCGTCCAAGTGAAAACTCGCCTGAAATTAAATATATGAAGGCACGCCGTGAGGCACTGGGTGGTTATCTGCCGGCACGTCGCAAAGAAAGCGAATCTTTACCGATTCCTGAGCTCTCTGTTTTTGATGCTGTGCTCAAAGGTTCAAACGGTAAAGAACAGTCCACCACCATGGTCATGGTCCGTCTCATCTCTGCCTTATTAAAAGAGAAAGCAATCAAGGACCGTGTGGTGCCGATCGTGCCAGATGAAGCGCGTACCTTTGGTCTGGAAGGGATGTTCCGTCAATTGGGGATCTATGCAGCGCATGGTCAACAATATACCCCTGAAGATCAGGAACAGTTGATGCATTACCGTGAAGCCAAAGACGGTCATATGTTACAGGAAGGGATTAACGAAGCCGGTGCAATGAGTGCATGGGCAGCCTTGGCGACCAGTTATTCAACCAATAACTTGCCAATGATCCCGATGTACATGTACTACTCAATGTTCGGCTTCCAGCGTATCGGCGATATTGCCTGGGCAGCAGGTGATGCGCAGGCGCAAGGTTTCTTGCTAGGTGCAACCGCTGGCCGTACTACCTTAAATGGTGAGGGCCTGCAGCATCAGGATGGTCACTCGCATATTTTGGCCAATACCATTCCAAACTGTGTCTCTTATGACCCGTGCTTTGGCTATGAGCTTGCCGTAATCGTGCATGATGGTCTGCAGCGTATGTATGTGAATCAGGAACGTGTGTTCTATTACCTGACCCTGATGAACGAAAACTACGAACATCCACCAATGCCGCAAGGTGCAGAAGAAGGCATCAAGCGTGGTATGTATCTGCTGGAAGAAGACGAGAAAGCGACGGTTCAGTTGATGGGTTCAGGTGTGATTCTGCGTGAAGTTATCAAGGCTGCAAAAATCCTGCGTGAGGAATATCAGATTCATGCCAATGTCTGGAGCGTGACCAGCTTTAATGAACTGGCTCGCGATGGTATGGCATGTGAGGAATATAACCGCCTGCATCCTCTGGCTGAAGAAGCGAAAGAGCCATGGGTATCTCAACAGTTACGTGACAAGGACGGTATCGTGGTATCGGCCACCGATCACATGCGTGCTTATAGCGAACAGATCCGTGCCTACCTTCCAGATAGCCGTCCGTTCGTAGCCTTGGGTACCGATGGTTATGGCCGTTCAGATACGCGTGGCAACCTGCGTAGCTACTTTGGTGTCGATGCTGCACATATTGTCGTAGCAACCTTGAAGAAGCTGGCAGATGAAGGTGAAGTCGATGCACGTTTAGTGAAAGACGCGATCTCTAGCTTTGAGTTAGATACTGACCGTCCGGTGGCTTGGGCACCTCAAGAGACTCCTGAATTGCATCCAGTTGCTGACTACAAAGAGGAGAACTAATCATGCAAATTACGACTCCAGATATTGGTGTAGATAAGGCAACTGTGGCAGAAATCCTGGTGAAGGTGGGCGACACCATCGCTGTAGATGAAAGTATTGTGCTGCTGGAATCGGATAAAGCCTCTGTTGAAGTGCCAAGCACTTCAGCAGGTGTGGTCAAAAACATCCTGATTAATCAGGGTGATGAAGTCTCTGAAGGTACTGTCCTGATTGAACTGCAGGCTGAAGATGATGCCAGTATAGTAGACAGTCAGGAAGCTGATGCTGCTGACAAAACTTCGGAAAATACTCCAACTGAATTGCCGGATGAGGAAATCCTGCAGGAAGTGGCGACACATCAGCCTAAAGCCTCTAGCCAAAGTGAGCAGTCCTCTCAATCGGCTTCTACATCTACTGTAGAAGTGAAATTGCCAGATATTGGCGTAGAAAAGGCTCTGGTGGGTGAAATTCTGGTTCAGGTTGGCGATGAAGTTGAGGTGGATCAAAGCCTGGTCGTGGTTGAATCGGATAAAGCGACAGTTGAAGTACCAAATACGGTTGCCGGTACTGTAGAAGCGATTCATATTCAGGAAGGCGATTCAGTCAAAGAAGGAGTGCTGATTCTGACAGTGAAAACTGCAGATTCGGCACCAGCTACTGAGCAAGCAGCGCCTCAAGCGGCAGAAAAGCCAAAAGCTCAAGCAACATCTGAAGCCAAAACTGAAACAGCATCACAACAGGCGGCAGCCCCTGCAGGCGATATTGAAATAAAAGTACCTGACTTAGGCGTAGACAAGGCAGCTGTAGCAGAAATTCTGGTACAGGTCGGTGATACGGTGGAGAAAGACCAGAGCATCATTGTGGTCGAATCGGATAAAGCGACAGTAGAAGTGCCAAGTACGACTGCCGGAGTGATTAAGGCGATTCATGTTGAGCTGGGTCAGAATGTTTCTGAAGGCGTGGCACTGATTACGATTGAAGCTGAAGGACAGGCATTATCTGCTGCAGCTCCAGCGGAAAAATCAGAAGCACCTGCAGCCAAAGCTACACCTGCATCTGCCGCAGCGTCAAAAGCTGAACCTGCTACGACACCTGAAACGCATAGTGCAGACAAGCTTACTAAAGAGCAAAACGCTGCCAATGCCAAAGTTTATGCCGGTCCTGCCGTGCGTAAACTGGCTCGTGAACTGGGTGTAGTATTGGCAGAAGTGAGAGCTTCTGGTCCGCATGAACGATTAATGAAAGAAGATCTGTTTGCATATGTGAAAGATCGTCTGACTGCACCGCAAACAACAACCGCACCTGCGGCAGCTACAGCTCCTGCTGGCTTACCAAAACTGCCTGATTTCAGTGCTTTTGGTGGGGGAGAAGAGAAAGCCTTGACGCGTCTGCAACAGGTTTCGATTCCGCAGTTATCATTAAACAACTACATTCCACAAGTAACCCAGTTTGATGCAGCCGATATCACTGAGCTGGAAGCTTGGCGTAATGAGCTGAAAGGCAACTTCAAGAAAGAAGGTATTGGCCTGACCATTATGGCTTTCATTATCAAGGCTGTGGCTTATCTGCTTAAAGAAGAGCGCGAGTTTGCCGGTCACCTGTCTGATGACGGTAAATCGGTATTGCTACGGAATGAGATCCATATGGGCATTGCGGTTGCGACGCCTGATGGTCTGACTGTTCCTGTATTACGTAACCCGGACCAGAAGTCGATTAAGCAGATTGCTATTGAGCTGGGTGAGTTAAGCCAGAAAGCGCGTGACAAGAAATTGTCACCTAAAGATCTGCAAGGGGCGAATTTTACCATTACCAGCTTGGGTTCAATTGGTGGTACAGCATTTACGCCGTTGGTGAACTGGCCACAAGTGGCGATCCTGGGTATTTCTCCAGCAACTATGCAACCGGTATGGAATGGTGAGGGCTTTGATCCACGTCTGATGCTGCCATTGTCGTTATCTTATGATCATCGGGTAATTAATGGCGCAGATGCTGCACGCTTTACCAATAAGCTGACCAAGCTATTAAAGGATATTCGTACGCTCTTGATCTGATTCATGAATGTTTAAAAATAAAGACCCTGCTTCGGCAGGGTTTTTTTAATATGACAATTTGTAAATATAAACACGGTTGGCTATAATGGGCGCACTTCATTGGGGAGTAGCCGCCTTTTGCGCAAAGCAGAAGGGTGATGGTCAACATATTTGCTCAACAGGGCATGGTCATCATAGCAAAGAACCAAATGAGCTTCTCGAAGCTTTCTTTTGTTGGCAAGACCTTTGATTTACCATTCTGCAGATTTTGGCTGGCGGGAAGGGTGAATCATCGGTAGAAAATGCCAGCCAGAGAAAGACCGCATGTACGAATTCCTGCTTTCCACAGCCATCGTTGCACTTGCCGAAATGGGTGATAAAACCCAGTTACTGGCTTTGCTTCTTGCAGCACGTTTCCGCAAACCGACACCGATTTTAATTGCAATTTTACTGGCAACCCTGATTAACCATGGTCTTTCAGCAGCCCTAGGGCAATGGGTCACTACCGTTATTGGGCCAGAAATTTTGCTGTGGATCGTGTCAGTCGGTTTTATTGGGATGGCAATCTGGATGCTGATTCCGGATGAATTAGGGGATGAAAACGACAGTATCAATAAATGGCAAAAGTACGGCGTGTTTGGTGCGACTTTTGTGCTGTTCTTCCTGGCTGAAATTGGCGATAAAACCCAGATTGCGACAGTGGCACTGGCAGCACGTTTTGACAGTGTGCTTTGGGTGATGATGGGTACTACCGTCGGGATGATGATTGCCAACGCACCTGCGGTATTTATCGGTGACAAACTGGCGAATAAACTGCCCATCGGTCTGATTCATAAAATTGGCGCCAGTATTTTCTTGACCATCGGTGTGGGCACCTTGGCACAACATTATTTATTTTAACCTGAGTTCGACATAA
>NZ_DCRI01000013.1:0-4690 GCF_002324975.1 Acinetobacter sp. UBA1496
CTTACGTCGAACTCAGGTTATCTATATTTGTGATTTAGACCTGTATATGCCAAATTTTAAGTCTAGACTGCTCAATAGACTCCCTGCCTGGTCATGGTTAAGTCAGTACAACCCGGTGAAATTAAAATCGGATGTATTGGCTGCCCTGATTGTCGTTGCGATGCTGGTACCACAAGGGATGGCCTATGCCATGCTGGCAGGCTTGCCACCGATTATGGGACTCTATGCCAGTATTCTGCCAATGATCATTTATGCCTTATTGGGCGGCAGTACGACTTTATCGATTGGACCAGTGGCGATCATTTCCATGATGACCTTTGCCACACTGAATCCTTTATTTGAAGTGGGTTCTCCGGTCTATATTGAAGCGGCAACTTTATTGGCATTGATGGTCGGCATTATTTCCCTGCTTTTGGGTGTGTTCCGTTTCGGCTTTTTAATTCAACTGATCAGCCATCCAGTCATTCAGAGCTTTATTATTGCTTCGGCTCTATTGATTGCTTTTGGTCAGTTCAAGTTTCTGGTGGATTTACCTTTAAAAGCCAATAATATTCCCGAGCTGGTGAAAAGCCTGATTGAATATTTACCACTTTTGCATCTCCCGAGTTTGGTCTTTGGCCTGCTTTCTATCGGTTTACTGGTTTATCTGCCGAAACTATTAAAATCCCAAGCCATACAAAGCCGGATCGGTTCGACTGATTTTCTGGTTCGGGCAGTTCCACTGATTCTGGTTTTTCTCGGTATTGCAGCCGTTCTTTTTTTAGACTTAAAAGTTCAGGGAATTAAAACTGTCGGAGAAATTCCTTCAGGCTTTCCGCCTTTGTCTTTCCCACACTGGAACTGGGAACTGGTGATGACCTTATTACCGGGTGCCAGCATGATTACCATGATCAGTTTTGTGGAATCTCTCTCTATTGCTCAGGCAACGGCGCTACAGCAGCGTAGTAATTTAAATAGCAACCAGGAACTGATTGCGCTCGGTGTAGCCAATATCAGTGCCGGAATCAATTCCGCCTTTCCTGTAACCGGTAGTTTATCACGTACTGTGGTTAATGCTGACGCTGGCGCCAAAACACCTTTGGCTGGCGTATTGTCTTCTTTATTGATTGTCGTGGTCAGTCTGTTCTTTACCAGCTTCTTTGAGGATCTACCACTGACCATTCTGGCTGCAACCATTATTGTATCTATTTGGAAACTGGTCATTTTCCAGCCTTTCGTCGATGCCTGGCGTTATTCCAAAGCTGATGGCATTGCCATGTGGATTACCTTTTTTGGTGTGGTATTACTGGATATCACCACTGGCCTGATCGTCGGGATTATTTCGACCTTTATTCTTATGCTATGGCGCATCAGCCGTCCTCATATTGCTGTTGTGGGTCTGGTCGAAGGCACCCAGCATTTCCGGAATATCCAGCGTCATCAGGTGATGACTTCTGATCGGGTACTGTCTCTGCGTATTGATGAAAACCTAAGTTTTTTAAATGCGCATACCTTAAAAGGTTATCTGATTAATCAGTTAAGTTTAAATGACAAGTTAGAGCATGTGATTTTGAACTGCTCCAGTATCAGTGCGATTGACTTGAGTGCCTTGGAAATGCTGGAAGAGCTCAATGCTGAATTGTCTAAACTGAATATTCGCCTGCATTTTGCAGAAGTGAAAGGCCCGGTATTCGACCGTTTGCAGGCCTCCAAACTCATGACACATTTGAGTGGACGGATTTATCTAACCCATTTTCAGGCAATTCAGGATCTGGCACCGGAAATTTTCGAAAAGCCTCAGCATTATATGATTTAAGATTTTTCAATTCTTTGCATGATAGACATGCTGTCATGCAAAGAATTCAACTGAAATATAACTGGAAATGATTGATTTAAATTCTATATTCATCTAAAAAATAAAGATTAAAAACCGATCAGTAAATCTGGCCAATTCTAAGAATTTTGTATGGAAATAATACGATCAAGATAAAAAACCATCTTAATTATTTATTAATTTTCAGATATTTAAATATTATCTGAAAATATATTTTAAGCGATCCTTAATTTAAGTATAAAATAACGCAAATTTTTTTCGCATTTAGCCCTCGTAATTTTCACAAGGCAACCTTATGTTTTCTGCCCTATCGCGTCTGAGTTTAGTCTCCCGAATCATCATCGCCATTATTCTAGGCGTTGGTGTGGCTCTGTTATTTCCTGAAGCTGCACCTTCCTTAAGTCTGTTAGGTGATCTGTTTATTAAGGCACTAAAATCCGTCGCGCCAGTTCTGGTTTTCATTCTGGTTCTTGCATCAATTGCAAATTTCCAGGTTGGCCAGACTAATTCAACGATAAGACCTATTATGCTGATGTATGCTGTCGGCATGTTCCTGGCAGCACTAAGCGCTGTCATCGCCAGTATTTTATTTCCAAGTACATTGTTCCTGGATATTGCAGCGCAAGGTGATTTACAGCCACCAGGCAGCCTAGGTGAAATTCTCAAAAATCTGGTGCTGAGCTTTGTGGCGAACCCGGTGGTTGCCATTGCTGAAGCGAATTTTATTGGGATTCTGGCATGGTCAATTGCGTTAGGGATTGCCTTCCGTCATGCATCGCATACGACTAAAACCTGTCTGAATGACGCTGCCAATGCAATCAATTATGTAATTCGTCTGGTGATCAGCTTTGCACCTGTGGGTATTTTTGGCCTGGTTGCCGTGACTTTTGCTGAAGCCGGTCTAGATACTCTGACTAGTTACGCGCATTTATTAGCTGTTTTATTGGGCACGATGGTATTTGTAGCCTTGGTGATTAACCCATTAATGGTCGGTTTCATTACCCGTCGTAATCCGTATCCACTGGTGTTTACCTGTTTACGTGAAAGTGGCATTACCGCGTTCTTTACCCGCAGTTCTGCTGCCAATATTCCGGTAAACCTGGACTTGGCAAAACGCTTAGGTGTGAAAGAGACTACTTCAAGCGTAGCAATTCCTTTAGGTGCAGCAATTAACATGGCCGGTGCATCAGTGACGATTACCGTGTTGTCTTTAGCTGCAGTAAATACTTTAGGTGTTAATGTTGACTTCACCACTATGCTAATTCTTTCTATCGTAGCGACTGTGTCTGCGTGTGGTGCTTCAGGTGTGGCTGGTGGTTCACTATTGCTGATTCCCGTAGCTTGTGGCCTGTTCGGGATTTCTTCAGATATCGCGATGCAAGTGGTGGCAATTGGTATGGTGATCAGTGTATTGCAGGACTCTACCGAGACTGCACTCAACTCATCTACCGATGTTTTATTTACTACAGCAGTAGACCGCGCTACAGATTGATTTTATATTGAAGAATCAAGATGTTTTGCTAATGATATTGTCATGCCATTACAGCGTTTACCATCGTGGGTTCAACTGGGTGCATTCTTCCTTGCGGTAAATGCCGGAATGATTAATGTATTAGGACTGGTGACCGTGTTGCATCAGTCCGTTTCACATATGACCGGTAACGTTAGTATGCTGGCAATGGCGCTGCTGGACTTGCAACCACGCCAGATTCTGTATCTGATTCTGGTTACGCTCTGTTATGTGATTGGCTCGATGTATAGCGGGCTGATTTTAGGAAATAGTCACTTTCGCTTGGGACGCCTGTATGGTTATCCTTTAAGCCTGGTGGCTTTTTTTATATTCATTTGCTGGCTATTATTACCCTATTTCCCACGTTATGCCTTGTTATGGGCCTGTGTCGCGATGGGTGTGCAAAATGCCATGGTCAGTCATTATAAAGGTGCGATTATCCGAACCACACATCTGTCTGGTGTACTGACAGATTTAGGTCTTGCTATGGGCTATCGCCTGCGTGGTCTGGTAGTAGAATCCCGTAAAGTGATCCTGCATATGCTGATCTTGGTCGGCTTTTTAATGGGTGGCATACTTGCCAGCTGGATTTATCCTTATTTAAAATTAAATGCATTCCTGGTCCCTACAGCGTTAAGCCTACTGCTTAGCCTGACCTATTGGGTGATCTATTTACGTTATCGACATCAACACGACTAATTTCTGGAAACTCTCATGGTTAAAAATGCATTACAGGCACAATTGTTAAAGGCAGGCCTGGTCGATAATAAAAAAGCCAAAAAACTGTCTAAACAAGCTGTACATGAAAAGCGCACAGGCGACAGTAAAGAAGCCGAAATCAAGGCCAAGATTGAACAGGACAAACAGGAAAAGCTGGCTAAAGACCAAGCGATTGAACAGGCGAAAAAAGTCCAGTTGCAGGAAAAAGAACTCAAAGCGGCCATCATGCAGATGATTAATCAGCATAAAATCCGCGATACGGATGGTGAGATCAGTTATCAGTTTATTGATGACAGCAAGATCAAGAAAGTTTATATCAACCAGCAGATTTATAATGCACTGGTCGCTGGCAGTCTGGTGATTGCACGTGAAAATGAGAGTTATGCCTTCCTGCCTAAAGCTTTGGCGGATCGCATCAATTCGAAAATGGAAGGCTTTATCATTGTGAATAATTCAGAGAAAAATGAAGAAACCACTGATGAAGAAGACCCATATGCAGCTTATGTGATTCCTGATGATTTAATGTGGTAAGTACATTTTTCTTAAAAGCACAAATAAAAAACCGGCATATTTACCGGTTTTTTTATCTGTTTAATTTGATCTATAACAGCTTATCTTTATGCTTATTCTTGGCAGAGTAAAACTTG
>NZ_DCRI01000063.1:0-5657 GCF_002324975.1 Acinetobacter sp. UBA1496
ATTCAGCGGACGCTTACATACGACAGAACCAAACTATACAAGCAGATGAACCAGAAAAGGACCTACCAAAACCATAAAAATACCAGCAAGTACCATTGTTAAGCTGGCAATCACCCCTTCTTCTTTATCACGACTATAGGCTTTAGTCGTTCCAAATCCATGTGCTGCGTTGCCCAAAGATGCACCCATGACAAAATGAGATTTTAACGGTAAGGCGGCTAGCACAATATCACCAATGATCATACCTATAACACCAGTAATCATGGTAAACAAAATAACCAGTTCGACAGAGCCACCTATATGATTGCTCAACTCCATTGCAAAAGGTGTAGAAATGGAACGCGCCATTAAGCTATAGGTCGTTGACTGATCAAAATTAAACAGCTTAGCCAAATAAAATGAACTGATCATTCCTGCTAGCATCCCTATCACCACGCCCATACTGATAGAAAGTAGATGTGTTTTGATTATTTCACGGTATTCATAAATTGGAATGGCAAAGGCGACTGTTGCAGGGCCTAACATCCAGACAATCCATTGGTTATCTTGCATATACGTATCATAGGATATATTCAAAGATAAGATTAAAATAATCAGAAGGATAGGGGGTAGTATCGCTGGTGATAAAATGAGATAAGAATATTTTTGATGGATTTTTTTTACGACAGTATAAAAAAGTAAAGTTGAAATCAGACAAACAATGGCGATTAAAGTCATGATTATTTTCCATCCTGATCTATATTACGCAGAGATTGGGAGCGATTATTCTTGATTTTATTTTCAAAATGAAAGCCAAGATGTACACTATATGCTGTAACCACCATGACACAAATGGTGCCCAGAATAACAGCAAAGATTAATTGCCAGCCTTCTGTTAAAAAAAGATGTTTATATTTAATTAGTCCAACAAAACAGGGAATAAAGAATAAAACCAATTCACCCAAAATAAAATCGGAGCCACTCTTGATCCATTCAAGTTTAAAAAATCCAGTCAATAAACCTGCTAAAACAATAAAAAGCCCGATCACTGCACCAGATACTGGAAGTTTAAATAAGGATTGAAGTATGCTGCCAATCCACCAGAAAGCAAGTAATAAACTGATTTGCAAAATGATTTTACTGATATATTTGAGTCGGGTCGGATGTTCGATTTGTACAGGCATTAATATCACAGCTTGATTTTGAAGATAAGGTAATTTTATATGCTGTACGTATGTGAAATAATGAATAATTTTATAAATATTATTCTATATTGGAATAATTTATGGATCTAAAATCACTTAAAATTTTTGTTGAAACTGTTAATAGCCAGAGTTTTAGTTTAGCTGCAGTACGCTTGTTTATGACGCAACCGACTTTAAGCAAGATCATTAAAAGCTTAGAAGAAGAGTTGGGAACAGCACTATTTAAAAAAGGTGAAGCAGGAAGAAAACGTGAAGTCGTACTGACTTATACAGGCGAACTGATTTATCAGCATGCATTAAACATACTGTCAGAACATGAAAAAATATATAACACGATTGAGCAAGTTAAGTTACTTAAAAAGGGTAAACTGACTTTAGGTTTACCACCATTAGGTTCTGTCTTATTTAGTTCACTTATTGCCTTATTTCATAAGCAACATCCGGATATACAGCTTAGTTTTTTAGAGGTAGGCTCAAATAGTATTGAGGAAGCAATTGCAGATAAACGTATTGATGTTGGTATTTTACTTGGTAATTTTCGACCGACTTTTGCGTCAATCCCAGTTGTTGATTCAGCAATGTGCTTACTATCCATAAAAGATTCACAGTGGAGAAATAGGAAAACTGTAAATTTGATTGAATTAAAAGAAGAATCCTTTCTATTATTTTCTGATACCTTTACTTTGAATAGTATGATTATTAAAGCAGCAAATACAGTAGGTTTTGAACCTAAAGTTGTCTGTAAAAGCAGTCAATGGGACTTTATTGCAAAAATGGTTGAATCAAATATGGGAATCGCATTACTTCCTCAAATATATTGCCAGCAATTAGATCAGGAAAAATTCAACACTGCCGTATTGGAAAATCCAGGTTTAAATTGGACTTTAAGTATGGCCTGGAATACGACTATAGCAATGAGTCCTGCAACTAGAGCATGGCTAAATATTGTAAAAGATCATAAACAGAAAATTCACTTTTAGTTCAATGCTTTTACAACCAGTTTTTGATTGTCGTTACAATCAGTTTTGGCTGTTTAATTCATCGGTTCTATCGCATTAAGGAATTTAGGTCCATTTAACTTATATTTACCTAAAATCTAGTTTATAAATTATTTTTACAATATATTTATTAATTTCAATATTTTGAAGAAAAATAATAGAAAGTTATAAAAAATTAGTTCATGAACTTATAGGATTTTTAAGAACATTTATATGAATGACTAAGTACTGTGAAAAAAGAGAACTAGATGACGTTTAGATAAAATTTTCAGTCAAATAATCTTATTGTTGTTATTTCTAGTCACATAGTCTATTTTTATTATATGAATTATTCTTCCTCACCCAAAAGACCACGTGGTCGACCAACCAAACACGGTTGTAACTATGCAGACACTAAAGAAGTTTTAATCCACCGAGGTATCGAGTTACTGACCGAACGTGGAATGAATGCTATGAGCTTGGATGATCTCATGAAATCAGTCCAAGTTCCTAAAGGGTCTTTCTACCATTATTTTGTAAATAAAGAGGCTTTTATTTTAGAAGTCTTAGATGCTTATGAACTTTATTTTGTGAAGCGATTGAATAAGTTTTTAAGTCAAACTGATCTTTCCCCACTAGAAAAGCTACAAAATTTTGTAAAAGATGCGGGTGAAAAAATGCAAAAATATGATTTTAAACGAGGTTGTATTTTAGGTAACTTAGGACAAGAAGTGTCGTATTTGCCACAAGAAATCATTGCCCGAATCGAAAGTATCTTTAAGGTATGGGAGAAATTAGTTTCTGATTGCCTACATCAGTCAAATTCACAATATAGCCTAGCTGATTGCGATGAAGCTGCTTATCAGTTTTGGATTGGGTGGGAAGGTGCAGTTCTAAGAGCACGTTTGGTCAAATCAACAAGTCCCTTAGATGCATTTTATCGCTTGTTTACTTTAGCTGTAAAACAATAAAATCACGTAAAAAGTTAATTAAAAAATAAATGCAGACGTCTGTATTTATTTTTTAATTAATTCTAGACAATCAGTCTAATTAAATGGAGAGGAAGTTCTATGTACAAAGGTATTGTAATTAATAAAGATGAAGCAGGTTACACATCACAAATTACTGAGATTGCATCAAAGCCTTTACAAGAAGGAGAGGTTAGAGTCGAAGTCAAATATTCAACACTCAATTATAAAGATGCTTTAGCCATTACTGGGCGTTCACCAGTGGTGCGTAGTTTTCCTTTGACCCCAGGCATCGATTTTTCGGGTGTTGTGATTGAATCAAAACATCCAGCATGGAAAGAAAGAGATGAAGTTCTACTGAATGGTTGGGGAGTGGGTGAAAAATATTTTGGAGGTCTAGCCGAGCAAGTCACTGTTTCTGGTGATTGGCTCATACAAAAACCTTCTGCTTTTTCTTTTAAAGATACGATGGTTATTGGTACAGCAGGTTATACCGCAATGTTGTGTGTCATGGCTTTACAAAAACATGGTATTAAACCAAGTGATGGAAAAATTTTAGTGACAGGTGCAAATGGTGGAGTAGGTAGTATTGCCATTATTATTTTGAATCATCTTGGTTATGAGATTACAGCTTCAACTGGTCGACCTCAAGAGTCAGAATATTTAACCTATCTAGGTGCGAGTGAAATTATTGATCGTATTGAATTATCTTCCCCAGGAAAGCCATTAAACAAAGAAGTTTGGGCTGGCGTAATTGATACTGTTGGAAGCCATACTTTAGCCAATGCATGTGCTAGTACAAAATATCGTGGTGCAGTTGCTGCGTGTGGTTTGGCAGGCGGAATGGATTTTCCAGCAACAGTTGCTCCATTTATTCTAAGAGGGATTACCTTATATGGAATTGATAGCGTGATGGCACCAATCGAATTAAGAAAAGAAGCATGGGAACGTTTGGCTACAGAATTAGATCAGACAAAATTAGAAACAGTAACGACTGAAATTCAGTTGACAGATGCTTTAAATATTTCAAATGAAATTTTAGATGGAAAAATTCGAGGTAGAGTTGTTGTACAGATATAGTTCAACAAAATGAGTTGTGGGGACTGTTCTAAATTTTGTGTAAGTACTTAATTTTCATTTATCCTACTGAGCATAATAAAAAGAGGTACTTCACATGGATGAAGCTACAATCAAAAGTATGGCAGCTGAATTAGCTAAAGGTTTAAAAATTCCTGAAGATTTAAACCAAATGACAGCCATATTTAAAAAGTTCATGATCGAAACCGCTCTGAATACTGAGCTTTCTGAACATTTAGGCTTGAAAAGCATCAACCTAAGAAAGGATCTAATGCACGTAATGGTTTTAGCTCCAAAACAGTTCTAACACAAGATGGGCAGCTTGCTTTAGATATCCCTCGTGATCGTGATGGCTCTTTTGAACCACAGATTATTAAGAAGCATCAAACTCGCATTACTAGCATGGATGATCAAATTCTTTCGTTATATGCGAAAGGAATGAAAAATAGAGAAATTGTTGCTTTTTTAAAGAAATGTACGATGCCGATGTATCTGCCTCCCTTATTAGTAAGGTGACGGATGCTGTCATTGAACAAGTGACAGAATGGCAAAATAGAACACTCGATAGTCTTTATGCTATTGTCTATTTAGATTGCATTGTTATTAAGGTTCGTCAGCATTCAACAGTAATCAATAAATCAGTTTATTTAGCATTAGGCATTAACCTGGATGGCCAAAAAGAACTTCTTGGCATGTGGCTTGCTCAAACAGAAGGTTCCAAATTCTGGCTATCAGTCATGACAGAGCTTAAAAATCGAGGAGTGCAAGATATTCTTGTAGCCTGCCTTGCGAAGCAGCGCTTCTCAGGACTAAAAGGCTTTCCTGATGCGATAGCCTCTGTCTACCCTCATACTGATATCCAGTTGTGTATCGTACATGTTGTACGCAATAGCCTGAGATTTGTGAGCTGGAAGGACTACAAAGTTGTAACAGCAGGATTGAAGGCGATCTATCAGGCAAGTACAGAGGAAAATGCTTTAAAGTCCCAAGATATCTTCTGCGATCAATGGAATCACCAGTATCCAAAAATTGGAGAATCCTGGCGGGCAAATTGGGAAAATATCCGAACGATCTTTAGCTATCCTGCTGAAATACGTCATGCGATTTATACAACAAATGCAATTCAATCATTGAATAGCGTGATCCGCCATTCAACTAAAAAGAGAAAGATCTTCTCTTCTGATGATTCAGTGAAAAAGGTCATTTATTTAGCAACTTCAAATGCTGCTAAAAAATGGACCATGCCAATTCAAAATTGGCGTTTAGCAATGAATTGGTTTACGATTCAGTTCGATGATCGCTTAAAAGATCATTTATAAAAAATGAGACTTACACAAAATAATTTACAGGCTCGTAGAAACATGAAAATACATTCTTTTGGTGAACACAATAACATTACTTTATCTAATAATTGTATTGAAGTTCGAGGTGCACGTGAGCATAACCTTAAG
>NZ_DCRI01000085.1:0-6200 GCF_002324975.1 Acinetobacter sp. UBA1496
ATCGTCGGCAAGGATAACGACATTGAATCTATCAATAAAATGCTTTTTATACATATTTCATAGCGATTTTATTGATAAGCCTAGCAAACTTTCAATGATATAAAGCTTTAGATCAGCTTCCTCTGATTTTTAATGTGAATGATTTATTTTTTAAATCTTTAGCAGTTTTTTTCATAAACTAAAATGAGAAGGTCGCTCAATTACCACTCTTCGGTTTCGCCTAAAGCCTGACCAATAAATTGATATCGCATAGTTGATCTTGAAAACTTGATCGGGCAAGCCAGTTGAGCTTCGGTTTGCTCCCGCTGATCCGCTTTAACTGGCACCTGCACCACCCATTCACGTTGCTGCGCCAGCTCAGAATGCAGGGCTTCATCAAGCTTTAGTACAGGTTCGACACAGAAATCTGCCTGAGAAAATAAGGCCTGCCAGTGAGATAGAGGTTGGGAACTGATTTTATCGCGAATCGCCTGTTTCACTAAAGCATGATCTTCAGGTGCGAAAGAAGCACCTTTTTCCAGAATAATCGGCAAATCCAGCAATTGTGCCAGACCTTGCATGAATTGAGGCTCCAGACTGCCTATTGATAGATAGCGATCATCCTGAGTCTGATAATAGTCATAAAAGGTACCGCCATTTAAGTAACCTGATTCTATCTGCTGATGCTGATTACCCGCCAGACTGGCAGAAGCTGCCATATTATTTAATGTCGCCGCGCAATCGGTCATGGAAATATCAATATATTGTCCCTGACCACTGCTCTGCCGCTCAATCACCGCTGCCAGAATGGCAACCAGCGCATGCATAGAGCCGCCCGCGACATCAGCAATCTGGATTCCCATTGCCGGTGGTCCGCTTTCAAGCCGGCCACTATGCCCGGCAATCCCAGATAAAGCCAAATAGTTAATGTCATGCCCAGCCCGATCTATATAAGGGCCGGTCTGACCATAACCAGTAATCGAGCAATAGATTAAGCGTGGATTGAGCGCACTGAGTGTTGGATAATCCAGGCCAAGCCGTTGCATCACACCTGGACGAAATTGTTCGACCACAATGTCATAATCTGCAATTCGGGATTTGATCTGTTCAATATGTTCGGGATTCTTTAAATCCAGTGCGACAGAATGTTTGTTTCGATTCAGATAATTATGCGTTGTGGCCTGTCCATGTGCAAAAGGTGGCATTAAACGCACCAGATCAGGACGTGTGGGTGATTCAATATGCACAACTTCTGCACCCATGTCTGCAAGATATAATGTGGCAAATGGACCGGGTAATAATGTAGAAAAATCTAATATTTTCAAACCTTTTAATGCATATGACATTGGAGTTATTACTCTATTTATATCGCTTTTTGTCTCATCATAAGAACATAAATGCCCAAAAACAATGTCATGTTCAGCCATTTACCTTGATAGTTTCGGCAATTTAACATGTAAGAAAATGGTAATTGCATTCTTGTAAATTGCCATTGATTTTTTATTTTTTGTCATTTAGGTCAAATATTAGTGAACATTAAAGAGACTGAAGGATTAAACATGAGTCGTGATACGATCAGTATCCATTTCGTCAATGCAGCCTTATACGGCGTTAAGCGCCTGGGCATGGATGTCGATACTTTATTGTCTCACGTTGGGATTGAAGCCGAGCTTCTGCATCAGCCGAAGGCCCGTATTTCGCCTGAACAATATACCCGTTTTATCAAGATGCTCTGGATGGTGACACAGGACGAACATGTCGGTTTTGACAAACAGCCGCGTCGTCTGGGCACTTTCGCGATTATGTGCCAGTTGATCATCCATGCCAAAACGCTGGGCGATGCACTCGAGCTTTCTTCACAATTTTACAAACTCTTTGGTGATGACTGGTCTGTAACCCTGGAACGTGACAAGCACGAAGCGCGTCTGGTTCCCCTGATTCCAAATTCGATGGATCCGGAACACTTTATTACCGAAAGTATGCTGATGATCTGGCATGGTCTGGCATCGTGGTTAATTGAACGTCGTCTGCCGCTGGAACGTGTACATTTCAGCTACCCGCGCCCTGCGCATGCAGATGAATACGATGCGCTGTTCTTTGCACCTGTGATGCAGTTCGATATGCCGCGTACTGAAATTACCTTTGCAGCGGATTATCTGGATTTGCCAATTCGCCAGAATGAAGAAACGCTGGAAGAATTCCTCAAAGCAGCTCCGGCTCAACTTCTAGTCAAATTTAAAAATACCAACTCGCTGACTTCTCGGATCCGTGATGTATTAAAGAGCCAGATTGGTGAAGAAATGCCGACCTTGAACGATGTCGCATCGATGCTCTACCTGTCTCCGCAAACCCTGCGTCGCCGTCTGGCTGCTGAAGGCAAGAGCTATCAGGGCGTGAAAGATGCACTGCGCCGTGATGCTGCAATTCACTTATTACTTAACCCAGATCTGACTCTGGAAGATGTCGCACAACAGGTTGGCTTTAGTGAAACCAGTACTTTCCACCGTGCTTTCAAAAAATGGACAGGGGTAACACCAGGCCTATACCGTCAGTTACACGGTTACCATTAAAAACCTTGCTATAAAATTGTATACTTGAAAAGTATCGTTTATTAAGCGCTGCAAGCCCCTAGCCCAAGCTCCAGACTTGGGCTTTTTTATGCCCGCTTTTTAATCCATCAAGACTGACCAAATTGCTCAAATGATCTGGTCCGTTCTCGTCATTGCACTTCAAGATTTAATCATTACACTCGAAGCATTAGAACAATTTCAGTAAAGCAAGAAAAGGATATTGTATGAGCGAGGCCTATATTATTGATGCCATTCGCACGCCACGCGGAAAGGGAAAAAAAGACGGATCATTACATGAAGTTAAACCAATTAGTTTACTGACTACGCTCTTAAATGAACTGAAAGAACGCCATAACCTGGATACATCTCAGGTGGATGATATTGTGCTGGGCTGTGTGACTCCAATCGGTGATCAGGGTGCAGACATTGCCAAAACTGCTGCAATTGCCGCAGGCTGGGACAATGATGTGGCTGGCGTTCAGATCAACCGTTTCTGTGCTTCGGGCCTGGAAGCTGTAAATCTGGCAGCACAAAAAGTTCGTTCAGGCTGGGAAGATCTGGTCGTTGCGGGTGGCGTTGAATCCATGTCTCGTGTTCCGATGGGTTCTGATGGCGGCCCGTGGGCTTTAGATCCTGAAACCAATATGGCTTGCGATTTTATTCCACAAGGCATCGGGGCTGACCTGATCGCGACCATTGATGGTTATAGTCGTGCAGATGTAGATCAATTCGCCGAGCAATCACAAAAGAAAGCGGCAGCAGCCCAAGCGAATGGTTATTTTGATAAATCCATTATTCCAGTGAAAGATAAAGCTGGCGTCGTGATTCTAGACAAAGATGAATTCATTAAACCGACAACAACTGCAGAAGGCTTAAGTGCATTAAAGCCAAGTTTTGCAACGATGGGCCAGATAGGCTTTGATGCCATCGCTCTACAGAAATATCCGGAAGTAGGCTCTGTAAACCATGTACACCATGCGGGTAATTCTTCAGGCATTGTGGATGGTGCAGCAATCGTATTACTTGCCTCCGAACAGGCAGTACAACAGCAAAATCTCAAGCCACGCGCCAAAGTACTGGCAACGGCGCTGGTTGGTGCCGATCCAACCATTATGCTGACTGGCCCCGCCCCGGCTGCACGTAAGGCTTTAGCCAAAGCCGGACTCACCATTGATGATATTGATCTGTTTGAAGTCAATGAAGCTTTCGCTGCTGTGGTGATGCGCTTTATCAATGAAATGAAGGTTGATCCTGCCAAAGTCAATGTCAATGGTGGTGCCATTGCCATGGGACATCCACTCGGTGCGACCGGTGCCATGATTCTAGGCACTTTACTGGATGAACTGGAACGTCAAGGTAAGAAACGTGGACTGGCCACCCTGTGTGTGGGTGGTGGTATGGGCATCGCAACCATTATTGAGTTGGTATAAGGAGATCAGCATGAGCGCAATTCAATATCAAAAAACTGAAGATTATATTGTCATTCTGACCTTTGATTCTCCAAACCAGTCCGCCAATACCATGAATGCCGACTTTCGCACGGCTCTGGAAGAAGTCGCTGCCCAGTTACAGGCAGATGAACAGATCGCCGGAATTATTTTCCGATCAGCTAAAAAGACATTCTTTGCTGGCGGTGATCTGGATGAGCTGATTCAGGCGACGCCTGAACATGCCACTGAATTCTTCAATATGATTGAAGACATGAAAGCCAAATTACGCTATATCGAAACGCGTGGCATTCCTGTGGTGGCAGCTTTAAATGGCACCGCACTCGGTGGTGGTTGGGAAATCGCTTTATGTGCCCATCATCGTATTGCCCTCAATGATGCCAAAACCAAGTTTGGTTTACCTGAAGTCACTTTAGGCTTGCTACCAGGCGGTGGTGGTATTGTCCGTATGGTTCGTCTGCTAGGCCTGCAAAATGCCTTAGCTTTGCTGATGGAAGGCAAACAGTTCGGTGTAGAAAAAGCCAAGTCTTTGGGACTGGTACATGACACAGCCGACTCACTGGATGAGTTACTAGATAAATCTATAGCTTGGATTAAACAACATCCGCAATCCCAACAGCCTTTCGATGTAAAAGGTTACAAAATTCCGGGAGGCTCTCCTTCTTCGCCTGCCGTTGCACAGATGCTGGCCATTGCTCCTGCGATGCTGCGTGATAAAACCAAGGGCTGCTATCCAGCTCCTGAAGCCATTTTATCCACTGCGGTTGAAGGCGCTCAGGTTGATGTTGATACCGCACTGAGAATTGAGTCGCGTTATTTCACCTATCTCGCTACCGGCCAGATTTCCAAGAACATGATCGGTACATTCTGGCATGGCATGAATGCCATTAAATCAGGTGCCAGTCGTCCTAAAGACTTTGCGCCATGGAAAGCCACTAAAGTAGGTATTTTGGGTGCAGGTATGATGGGTGCAGGTATTGCCTATGTCACTGCCAGCAAAGGCATTCAGGTGGTACTAAAAGATATTTCGGTCGAAGCTGCTGAAAAAGGCAAAGCCTATAGCCAGAAATTACTTGATAAAAAAGTAGCCCAAGGCCGCTTAACAGCTGAAAAATGTGACCAGATTTTAAGTCTGATTCACACCACGACAGAAGCAGCAGATTTTCAAGGCTGTGACCTGATCATTGAAGCAGTATTTGAAAATCAGGAACTCAAAGCCAAAGTTACTCAGGAAGCAGAGCAATATTTAGCATCCAACGGTGTAATGGCATCCAATACCTCGACTCTACCCATCAGTGACTTGGCTCAAGCTTCTCAAAATCAGGTGAATTTTATCGGTCTGCATTTCTTTAGCCCAGTCGACAAGATGCAACTGGTCGAGATCATTAAGGGGAAAAATACTTCAGCAGAAACACTGGCCAAGGCATTTGACTTTGTGCAGCAGATTGGCAAGCTACCGATTGTAGTGAATGACAGCCGTGGCTTCTTTACCAGTCGTGTCTTTGGAACCTTTGTACAGGAAGGTTTACGTTTGCTCGCCGAAGGGGTGCATCCAGCCCGTATTGAAATGGCTGCGCTGAAAGCAGGTATGCCGGTCGGACCACTTGCTATTCAAGATGAAGTCTCTCTGACACTTTCTGAGCATGTAGCTGCAGAAACCCGTAAGGCTCTGGCAGCACAAGGCAAAGAACGCCCAAGCACCGATGCAGATGCCGTGATTCAAACCATGATTCATGAGTTTAACCGTAAAGGCAAAGCTGCTGGTGCAGGTTTTTATGATTATCCTGAAGGTGGCAAAAAGCAGCTGTGGTCTGGCTTGGAGCATTGGTATAAAGAAGTGGATATTTCTGAACAGGAAATGATAGACCGCTTCCTGTTTGTTCAAGCGCTGGATACCGTACGCTGTCTGGAAGAAGGTGTGCTGGAGTCAGTGGTCGATGCCAATATTGGTTCAATCTTTGGAATTGGTTTTGCCGCTTGGACGGGAGGTGCAGTGCAGTTCTTGAACCAGTATGGTTTAACCAAGGCCTTGAATCGTGCTGAAATCCTAGAAAGTAAATATGGCGAACGTTTCAAAGCACCACAGTTACTCAAACAGAAAGTTGCTGAAGGTCAGCGCTTTTAAAAACTGGGTCTAAAAAAGAGGAGCTTGACTCCATTGCTGTCCCATAATTTTTCACAAAAGGAAGCTCATTTGAGCTTC
>NZ_DCRI01000084.1:0-9419 GCF_002324975.1 Acinetobacter sp. UBA1496
CAAGTTTTACTCTGCCAAGATTTATCTTGAATCTCTTGAAAAAAAGTAAATTTATTTCTCTTAGCAACCTCAAAATATCCAGTAAAAGAATCTAAATATACACAGCGAAATAAAGGAATTTTAAGACCATTTTTAAAATCTTCTTTATTTACAGAATCTAAGTTATTTTCGTTAATAGAATCAATAATCATAGTATCGGTATTAAAGAAAAAATTTGAGTTATAAACTAAACTTACACCTGTACACGGTTTATTATCCTGCAGACCATATAACCTGAATTGATTTAAACTATTATGATTAAAAGTAAAACAACTTAAAAAAGTTTTATTATGTGAATCATATTCAATTTTATTAAGATGCAAGTATTCAAATAAAATATTCCCTTCAGATGGATCATTCATAAAGTCAGTTGAGTTTAGTCTAAATTTAGTTTTATTTGTTCCTAGCAATTGAGCAACACTAAAATTAGTATAATGTGCAACTTTTCTTTCATATTCACTATCAAAATCAACTAAAAGATTAGTTAGCATTTCAATAACATGATTTTGAAGATCTAGCATTTTTATATTAGCAACATTTTTTAAAAAAAGAACAAAATCTAAGTCTTTTCTAACTCTCACCCTATTGTTTAAATTTTCATTATAATTTAACAGTATAGAGGTGAAGTTCTGATCATAAAATCTATCCGGGAAGTAATATACTTTAAAATAATCATCACTAAAGTGTGTAGATATATTTAAAACTTTATAATAGATCTCTTGCGAAAGTATCGTTTTACCTAATTTTTGAATTGGCTAAAACCTTATAAAATGTAGCTTTGGGCTGTTTAAATTTTGACTAACGCAAGAAGTCTAATTTAGAAAATCGGAAAAAATCTTTTCAATAAAATCTAAATCATTAAATCTTATTGAGTAGAAATTTATTAAATATAGATAATAAGTTAAATTATAAAAATAAACTCCACTTCTAAAATCTATTTTATTAATTATATTAAAAAACTCATCTTCATTGATTTCATTCTTTATTTTGAGTTCCAACACCCTATATATTAAAACAATACTTCTAATATTTTTAAAGTATTTTTCTTGTAACTAACAAAACTTTAAATGATTTTCCTTTTTTATAGTATTATTATCAATATCTTCTTCATTATATAAAAAATCTATATTTTTATAAAAATCATCATTTTTTTGATCATAAAGACCTTTTTTAAGAGACTGCTTTTCATTTCTTATATCAATTAACAATTTATCAATATCTAATAAAAAAATATTAAAATCTACTTTTTCAGCACTCTCAAGGTTTTGTTGTAATAAATTTTTTATTTCTGCTCTATAACGATGAAAATTTACTATAACATTAAGCTTTTTATTCACAAACCACCCCAAAATATAAAAAGAGCCTTTCGGCTCTTTTTATATTAAATTACTTCTCAAACAAACTCATCAGTTTATTTCGAACCTTTAATTCCTGCTTGCAATAACAATGCCCCTAAACCACCAATTTTATTTTCTTGTGGTTTAGCCGCTTGAGGTTTCTTGCCATGCGGACGATCACCTTGCGGACGCGCATGCTGTGGACGTTTACCTTGTGGCTTGCGCTCACCGCGTTGCTCATTGTCACGGCGTGGTTGACGTGGTGCTTTCACTGGCGCTTCGGAACCTTCAGGACGCATCGACAGATTGACACGGTTACGTTCAACATCGACGTTCAGTACACGAACTTGTACGATTTGACCTGGTTTCACCACTTTATGCGGATCAGCCACAAATTCATTGGCTAATTCAGAAATATGTACCAAGCCATCCTGATGTACACCGACATCCACGAAAGCACCGAAGTTAGTCACATTGGTGACTACACCTTCCAGCTGCATGCCTTCAGTCAATTGAGCCACTTCAGTAATATCATCACGGAATTTTGCGGTACGGAATTCTGGACGCGGGTCACGGCCTGGTTTTTCCAGTTCAGCCAAAACGTCCTGAACGGTTGGCAAACCAAATTTATCATCCACAAATTCTTCTGCATTGACCTGGCGAATGATTTCAGTATTGCCAATAATGTCTTTTACCGTTGTTGCTTTCGCTTCAACAATTTTAGACACAAGCGTATATGACTCAGGGTGAACTGCAGATGCATCTAGTGGTTCTGAACCTTGCTGAATACGCAAGAAACCCGCTGCCTGTTCAAAAGTACGCTCGCCTAGACGTGGCACTTTTTTCAAATCCTGACGATTGTCAAAACGGCCATTTTCTTTACGGAAGTCCACGATTTGCTGCGCGATTGATTTGTTCAGACCTGCGATATAACCCAAAATCGCAGCAGATGCAGTATTTACATCCACACCGACCGAGTTCACACAGTCTTCAACCACTGCTTCAAGAGTTTTTGCCAGACCGGTCTGGTTTACATCATGCTGGTACTGACCTACACCAATGGATTTAGGATCGATTTTCACCAGTTCAGCTAATGGATCTTGCAGACGGCGTGCAATTGATACTGCACCACGGATCGATACATCCAGTTCAGGCAATTCCTGAGAAGCCAGTTCAGATGCTGAGTAAACAGAAGCACCCGCTTCTGAAACAGAAACACGAGTCAATTTCAGATCGCTATTTGCAGCCATCATTTCAGCAACCAATGCTTCAGTTTCACGGCTTGCCGTACCATTACCGATTGCAATCAGGTCAACATTGAATTCGCGGCAAAGACGTGCTAATTCAGTCAGTGAAACTTCTTTATCATCTTTCGGTGCAAACGGGTAAATGGTGCTATGTGCCAGTACATCACCAGACTCATTCACCACCGCCAGTTTCACGCCGGTACGGATGCCAGGGTCTACACCCAGAGTTGTACGGGCACCTGCAGGCGCAGAAAGCAGTAAATGACGCAGGTTTTCAGCAAAGACCTGCATTGCTTCAGCTTCAGCAGCCAGACGTTTTTCAGTCAATAATGAATGTTCGATCGTTGGACGAACTTTACCAAGCCAGAACAGTTTCGCAGTTTGCTTTAAGAAATCCTGACGGGATTGCGGCTGAATGGTATCCAGGTTGTATTCAGTTTCAATACGTGCCAATGGTGCATCATCTTCACCATCTACTTTAAGGCCCAGTACATTTTCCTGGCGGCCACGTAGCATTGCCAATAAGCGGTGTGAAGATACCTTGTTCAGATTTTCAGAGAAATCGAAGTAATCACGGAATTTTTTACCAACTTCTTTTTTCTCTTCGCTAGCGACCAGACTTTTCAGCACAGCAGTTTTAGCAAACATTGCTTTAAGTTCAGTGGTCAACGCAATATTCTGTGCCCAGTCATCAATCAGGATGTGCTGGATCGCATCGAGCTGGCTTTCCTGATCTGGATAATCTTCATGGCTAAAGCCCGCCAAAGCTTCTGCCGGATCCACGGCTTCAGTAAAGATTTTTTCTGCAATCGGACCTAAACCGGCTTCTTTCGCTTTAAACGATTTGCTGGTACGTTTTGGACGGTATGGTGCGTAAATTTCTTCTAGGGCATTTTTAGTTTCTGCCGCATTCACCCGTGCCAATAAATCATCAGATAATTTATTTTGTTCTTTTAGTGATTCGATCACCTTTTCACGGCGTTCATACAAATCACGCAAATACGATAAACGTGTATCGAGCTGGCGTAGTTGCGTATCGTCTAAGCCCTGCGTTACTTCTTTACGGTAACGTGCAATGAAAGGAACGCTGGCACCCTCATCAATCAGTTTGATGGCAGCTTCTACTTGATTTGGACGTACGGCAAGTTCTTTTGCCAACTGCTGAACTAAGTCAGTCATCGTGTTTGATCCCACAAGGATAAGTACTAAATGGCATGATTATAAAGACCAGGTCTATAAAATCCACCATTGTTTTTATTAATTTATATAAGCTTCAGATAACCGTATACGATCGTTTTCCAGTTTTTCCACTAAAGTTTGCATGAACTTTGCATTTTATTCTTGTTCCGGGACGATTTTTTTCGCATATAGATGTATATATTTGGTATCTATGTCTTGATTTTAACTGCAATATTTGATGCTTTAGAGCATAGTCAATTAATAGTAATGAATCGTATACTCAAAGCATATTTCATTTTTTGTTTATGACGACAATAAAGAATAAAGGAGCACCTCATGAGTTTAGTGGTACCTGCTGAAAAACCCGATGCTGTACATACCGAAACCGACCGGGTCGAGCGCATCCTGGTTGTCGATGATGATGTGCGTCTGCGTACCCTGTTACAACGTTTCCTTGAAGATAAAGGCTTCGTCGTTAAAACTGCGCACGATGCCACCCAGATGGATCGATTATTACAGCGGGAACTGTTTTCTCTGATTGTGCTCGATTTTATGTTGCCTGTAGAAGATGGCCTCAGCATCTGTCGTCGCCTACGCCAATCGAATATTGATATTCCAATCATTATGCTCACCGCACGTGGTAGCGATTCAGATCGTATTGCAGGTCTGGAAGCTGGTGCAGATGATTACCTGCCTAAACCATTTAATCCAAATGAATTGCTAGCACGTATTCGTGCAGTTTTGCGTCGTCAAGTCCGTGAAGTTCCAGGCGCTCCTAGCCAGCAAATGGAAGTGGTATCCTTTGGCCCATGGTCACTGGATCTGTCCACTCGTACTCTGACTCGTGAAGGACAGGTCGTCACCTTAACTACCGGTGAATTTGCCGTATTGAAAGCCTTAGTCCAACATCCACGTGAACCTTTAACTCGTGACAAGCTGATGAATCTGGCACGTGGCCGTGAATGGGGTGCGATGGAACGTTCAATTGACGTTCAGGTATCACGCTTACGTCGACTGATTGAAGAAAACCCTGCCCGTGCGCGTTATATTCAAACCGTTTGGGGTGTCGGTTATGTGTTTGTTCCAGATGGTGCTGAATAATTTTCTTATTAGAAGAAAGTAAAATATTCGTCCGTCTATAAATCTAGTTTTGAATTACGTGACAAATTCATTCGCAATTGTCTGAGGCAGGAGGTATTCATCTCTAATGTTTCTGCGATAAATTGATTACTTGCCGCAATTTGACGAGTTTTACAAATGAAAATGGTTTTGCCTACTTTTGCCGAAACAAAAGTAGGTCGAACCAAAGGTTTTAACCTATATCTAAATTACAGATGGTTTGACTCCGGTGTGATAAGGCCTTTTAATCAACTTATAATAATTTGCTGAAGTCATAGCACAGGATTGCTCAGTGAAACTCGACCCCATCGACCCACAAAAATTTACCGATTTTGTCAGCTATTCAGAAAAAAAACGTACCCCTTGGGAACGCTTTCTGGACAAAGTCAAACCGCGCTCTGCAGCAATGCGAACCACTGTATTGGTGGTCTTTGTGGTCTGTTTCAGCCTGTTCATGTCAATCTGGTTTTTCTGGCGTACGCTTTATTTACCTGAAATTCAGCAACACGCGCGTTATCTGGCCATGGAGCTGGAGATTCTCAACAATCCGGACCTGCGTCTTTATCATAAAGAACAGGAAGTCGATATTGATAGCTGGCTCAAAAACCGGATCGGAATCGAATATGTCACCAATCCTGCTGAATACCCCAATGTAAAAGACAAGGTCATTGCCGAATTCTTTACCAATCAGATTGAAACCAAACTAGCCAAAGAATTAAGAATCGAACAGGCAACCGTTTATTTCCAGTTCAAGCCAAGTCCACGCATCTGGATTCAAACCCCTGAAATGAATGGCAACTGGGTACGTGAACCTCTTAAGACCTATGCCAACTATAGCCCTGAACTGATTCTAGGCTGGCTGCTTGGTACACCACTCATTGCCGGCATTATTATTCTGACCCTAGTGCGTCAGCTGAACCGTCCTTTACGCCGCTTGCAGAATGCAGCAAACAGCTATAGTAAAAATGGCTCTGCTCCTTATCTGGATACCAATCATGGTCCGCTGGAAATCCGTCAGGTGAATCATGCCTTTAACCAGATGATTTATACCTTGGATCAAACCGAGCGTGATCGTCGAATCATGCTCGCGGGGATTTCACATGACCTGCGTACACCGTTGACCCGTATCCGTCTGAGCGCAGAAATGATGCCGGATGAAGACTTCCTCAAAGAAGGGCTGATTTATGACGTCGAGGATATGGATGCCATTCTGAACCAGTTCATTTCCTATATGCGGGATGGCTCCGATGAAGAGCTGCAAGAAACCAATGTCAATGTACTGTTGCAGGAACTGGTCAAGCAGTTTAAGCCACTCGATATTCGCTTTACACCTCAAGAGATACCACTGGTTGAAGTACGCAGTATGTCGCTGAAACGCCTGATTGGTAACCTGATCAATAACTCGAAACGCTATGGTGCGGAACCAATTGAGCTTGCTGCCTATGTGCAGGACCATAAACTGATGATCAGTGTGGCCGATCATGGTGAAGGGATTCCAGAAGACCAGATTGAAGCGCTGATGCAACCCTTTGTTCGTGGAAATTCTGCGCGTACCGTACAAGGCAGTGGTCTGGGTCTGGCCATTGTCAAACGTATTGTAGATATTCACTCAGGTGAGCTGCATATCCAGAATCGGCCTGAAGGCGGTCTGGAAGCCATTATTGCCTTACCTCTGAAAACAGCAGATTCAGAGGCACCTACTGCCCCAACCACCTTGGATAAAATTCGTCAAACGCTCACTGATCACTTCTAGTAAGTGATCACAAAAGCATCAAAATACTTTTTAGTATTTCTATACAATTCATTTTAATTTTCAATAATTCAATTATTTAAAAAACATCATTTTTCATTATACCTACATTTAGCTAAAAAATTAGACCTTAGCCTAACACCTATGCAAAATACATTTTTTGATCGGTACAATCCGTATCATTATTTAAGAATTTATGAGAGTTGAAATGTCTTTAGATCGTATCCGTTTAGCCTCCCTACACAACAAAGTCATCAGCCCTGAACAAGCTGCTGAATTCATCGAAGATGGTATGACTGTGGGTATGAGTGGCTTTACTCGCGCTGGTGAAGCGAAGGCGGTTCCTTTAGCTTTAGTACAACGCGCAAAAGCAAATCCATTAAAGATCACGTTAATTACTGGTGCATCACTAGGGAACGATCTAGACAAACAATTGACTGAAGCTGGTGTATTGGCACGCCGTTTACCGTTCCAGGTCGATAACACTTTACGTAAAGCGATCAATAAAGGCGAAGTGATGTTCATCGATCAGCATTTGTCTGAAACAGTTGAACAGATGCGTAACCAGCAGTTGAAAAAACCTGATGTAGCGGTAATTGAAGCAGTTGCGATCACTGAAGATGGCGGCATCATTCCAACAACTTCTGTAGGTAACTCTGCAAGTTTTGCAATTTTTGCAGAGAAAGTGATTGTTGAAATCAACACGAATTTAAGCCCAGCGTTTGAAGGCTTGCACGATATCTACATCCCGACATATCGTCCAACGCGTCAAGCGATTCCATTGACTCAAGTGGATGAGCGTATCGGTACGCATGCGATCAATATCGATCCATCTAAAATTGTTGGTATCGTATTTAACAGCGAATTGCATGACTCTCCATCTACTGTGACCGCACCAGATGATGAGACTCAAAGCATTGCCAACCATTTGATCGCTTTCTTTGAAAAAGAAGTGGCTGAAGACCGTCTACCGAAAAACCTCGGGCCTCTTCAAGCAGGGATTGGTTCAATCGCAAATGCGGTATTGACGGGTCTGAAAGATTCAAACTTCGAGGACTTGATCATGTACTCAGAAGTACTACAAGACTGTACCTTTGAATTGATCGATGCAGGTAAGATGAAGTTTGCTTCAGGTTCTTCAATTACACTTTCTGCTAAATATGGCGAGAAAGTATTTAACAACCTGGAGCAATACAAAGACAAACTGGTATTGCGTCCACAAGAGATCTCTAACCACCCTGAACTGGTACGTCGTTTAGGTATTATCGGTATCAACACTGCGCTTGAATTCGATATCTACGGTAACGTGAACTCAACTCACGTTTGTGGTACCAAAATGATGAACGGTATTGGTGGTTCAGGTGATTTCGCACGTAATGCGCACTTGGCAATCTTCGTGACCAAATCAATTGCGAAAGGTGGCGACATCTCTTCAGTAGTACCATTCGCGTCTCACGTAGACCATGCTGAACACGATGTAGACATCTTGGTAACAGAACAAGGTCTGGCAGATCTTCGTGGTCTGGCGCCACGTGAACGTGCTCGTGCGATCATCGACAACTGTGCCCACCCAATGTACCGTGATGCATTGAATGATTACTTTGACCGTGCATGTGCAAAAGGCGGCCATACCCCTCATCTTCTTCGTGAAGCGCTTTCTTGGCACTCAAACTTCGAAGAAAATGGTCATATGCTTGCTGTTGAAGCTGCGGTAAAAACTGCATAATTGACTGCATTCACAAAACGCCCTACGGGGCGTTTTTTTATGGCATTTTTATATTTTTTTGAGTAGCGGGAACCAGATTCTTTTGACGGACTCATCTGGCTATCACCTGCTCTTTCTTCTTTTATTAACCTGCTGATCCGCCGTAGAAATACACTTCTGACGATCCAGGGCTTTAAATTCTGATTCTTCACCCTCATACTTGAACATAAGAGCAAAATTAGAGACATGACATGCGCGTAGATATTTGGTCAGATGTGGTTTGCCCCTTCTGCTATATTGGTAAAAAACGTTTAGAAGCTGCTGCAAAGGAAAGTGGGATTGAACTTGAAGTCCATTGGCATAGTTTTCAGCTAGATCCTGAAGCACCAGTCCGTCAGGAAGTTTCTAACTCTGAGCGTTTGGCACAAAAATATGGCCGCTCAGTGCCAGAAGTTGAAGACATGCAGCGCAATATTGCAGCCATGGCTAAACAGGAAGGCATTGAATTTAACTGGGAAGGTGCCAATTCTGGCAATACCTTGAATGCGCATCGCATCATTCACTTGGCACAAAGCAAAGGTCTAGGCAATGAAGCTCAGGAAGCCTTTTTCTACAGCTATATGACGCAAGGCCTGCCAATTGGTGAACGTGAAACGCTGGAAGATGTCGCAGCGCGTATTGGCCTGAACCCGGTTGAAGTAGATGATTTACTCGACTCGGATGAATTTGCGGACTTTGTTAAATTTGACCAGGAAGTGGCGCGTAACCAGCTCAAAGTTACCGGTGTTCCGTTCTTTGTATTTGATCAACGCATTGCTTTGGCAGGTGCTCAGCCGAAGGAAGTTTTCTTGCAAGTTCTTGAAAAAGCTTTAGAGGAGCCACAGGAACAGCCAACAGCTAATCAGTGTTCTACAGATGCTTGTGATGTTCCGGCAAAGCCTGAATAAAAATTAAATCAAATCAAAAAATCCCCATTCAAGATGGGGATTTTTTATGAATGATGTGAACTATTCAACCAGAAAACTAGGGTGTGTTGACACTTT